>JAPPJA010000313.1 GCA_028874675.1 Chloroflexota bacterium | reverse complement strand
TAACGATTACCTGATTGACACAGCAGAGAGATTCCAAGGCCGGCTGTCCTGTTTTGGTTCCGTCAACCCATGCTGGGGGAAGGAAGCGGTCACAACGGAAATGAAGCGGTTCGCCGGCGCGGGCCTGAAGGGCATAGGCGAACTTCATCCCGATTGCCAGGGCTACGACATTTCTGACTTTGGGGTTATGTCGCCCATGATGGACCTGGCCCGGAGTCTCGGCTTGCCGCTGCTGCTGCATACCTCCGAACCGGTGGGGCACGAGTACCCCGGGAAGGGACATACCACACCCGACCTGCTCTACCGGCTGGCGCAGAATTTCCGGACAATACGATAATCGGCGCTCACTGGGGAGGCGGACTGCCCTTTTACGGCCTGATGCCCGAAGTGCCCGGGGAACTGGAGAACGTGTATTTCGATTCGGCGGCCTCGCCTTTCCTATATCGGAAGGAGATCTTCGACATTGCCGCGAGGACGATTGGCGCGCGCAAGATTCTCCTGGGGACCGATTACCCGTTGTTGGAGCACCGCCGGCTGATCCGGCAGGTGGAAGAATCGGAATTGAACGAGGCTGACAGGCAGGCCATCCTGGGCGGAAACGCGGCCGGGCTGCTGGGTCTTGGAGAGTAGGCAAATTGCAGAACAGCGATCATCAGGGCGCAGGCGCTTTGGAGCAACAGCAGGACTTTGAAACCCTCACCGACTACCTGCGACCGGGGCTGGATATAGTCTTCGTCGGGCTGAACCCTTCCAGCTACTCGGTCAGGGTGGGGCACTATTTCGCCAACCCACGAAACCGGTTCTGGCCCGCCCTGAACCGGTCGGGACTGGTGGGTGAAGAACTGGGCCCCGAGCGGGACGGCGAGCTGGGCAACTATGGAATCGGGTTCACCGACGTCGTGAAGCGGCCCACCCCCCAGGCCTCGGGACTGAGAGCGGCGGACTACCGGCAGTGGGCGCCGGCGCTGAAGCAGAAGCTCGAACATTTCCGGCCGCGAATCGCCTGCTTCCACGGCATGACGGGCTACAAGGCGTATTTGAAATACGCGGAGGGCGCCAGTGAACGTCCGGAACTGGGACCACAGGAACGCACTATCGGCTGCACCCGCATATACGTGATTCCCAATCCCAGCCCCGCCAATGCCCAGTACTCCCTGGATGACCTGGCGGGGTGGTACAGAAAGCTGGCCAAGTTCCGGGACGAGTTGCCTGCATGAACCGCGACGACGGCGCCGTCCGAGTCTTTGTTGCTATAGATCTGCCGGAGCCTGCCAAGGAAACGCTGCGGCAGGCGGTGGCGGACCTCCAGGGGGACCTACAGCAGGGAATACGCTGGGTGAGGCCGGAGGGAATCCACCTTACGCTGAAGTTCCTGGGCGACGTGTCATCTGCAAGAGTTGGAGACATACAGGAAGCCATGGAAAGGGCTGCCCGGGAGTTTGAACCGGCCTGCTTTCGGCTGGCTCTCTCAGGTCTTGGCGTGTTTCCAAACCCGCGCGAGCCACGGGTGCTCTGGGCTGGCGTCAGCGGAGACATGGAGGCGCTGGAACATTTGCAGGGACTGACAGACGGGTGCCTGGAAGACGCGGGATTCGCCCGGGAGCGGCGGCCCTTCAGGCCGCACCTCACTTTGGGGCGGGTCCGGGACCAAGTTGCCCCGGCAGAGCGCCGCAGGATTGGGCAGGCGATTCAGCAAGCCTCTCCTCCCGGGGGAGTGGACTGGCAGGTGGGGGAAATACATCTCATTCGCAGCACACCGACCCCCGGCGGCGCGATCTACGATTCCATCGGGCGTGCCACGCTGATGGGGCAGGGAGGACCGGCTGTATGACTACCCACAGCTTCCTGATCAAGCCTGTGGCGCCCTTTGATTTTGAAGCCACCTCGGTGAACCAGCCTTACTTCCGGAAGGGCCAGGAGGGTACAGGGGACTCCTACCAGCGCCTGCTGGACCTGGGGGGAACGCTGGCCCTGGCCTCGGTGCAGTTCAACGGTGACGTTACCTCCCCGGAGCTGAAGGTCGAGCTGGAGGGCGCCGACCTGGCGGAGTCGGAGGCAGCGCTGGCCCGAGGGCAAATCGAAAAGCTGCTGGGCACTGGCCAGGATCTTTTTACCTTCTATGAGTTTGCCCGGGAAGACCCGGTGATGGCGAACCTCGTGGAGACCTTCTACGGGATGCACCAGACCCTGTCCCTGTCGGTATTTGAGACCATTGCCCAGGCGATTCTGGGGCAGCAGCTTTCGGCCAGCGTGGCCAGGGTTATACGGGCGTTGATGATTGAGACCTACGGGCCGCGCCTGACGGTGCAGGGAGAGACGCACTACGCCTTTCCGAGGCCCAGGGAGATTGCCGAGGCCGGAGTTGCTGAGTTACGCGGGATGAAGCTCAGCCAGCGGAAGGCGGAGTATCTGCATGGGCTGGCCCTGGCAGAGCTGGAGACGCCCGGCGGGCTGGACCGGGTTGCGGCGCTGCCGGACGAGGAAGTTATCCGGGAGGTCACATCGCTGAGGGGCGTGGGCATGTGGTCGGCCCAGTGGGTACTGTCGCGGGCCCTGGGACGGCCGGACGCATTTCCGGTTGGAGACCTGGCGCTGAGACGCATAGTGTCCCAGCTGTACTTCGGGGGTGAGGCGCTGACGGATGCCGAGCTGGCGGACTACTCCCTGCGGTGGGCACCCCTCCGCTCGCTGGCCACCTCATACCTTTTTGCCGCCCTGAGGACCGGAAAGGGGCAGGAGGTGACCGTTTCGGGTAGCAGCGCCTACACGCCGGGTTAGTCTGCGCGCCGGCCCTGGCCTATGGGCAGATGACAGGTCCCCTGGCGTCGAGCTTGCCGAAATGCCGTGGCGGGGCCCCCGGGCAATCGCGCCTTAATGGAATGTCATGCTGAGCGAAGCCGAAGCATCCAAGATCTATCCCTGGAACCAACTTCCTTGCCCGCAACCCGGCTGCGGATAAGGACCTCAGGCCCTTCGGCAAGCCCAGGGCGACATGACCTTTGCCTACCGAATCTGTGTCCCCTGTAGCCTGAATCTATAACGCAATTGCCCTTCGGCTGGGCCTTACTGAAACATGCGCTTGAGGCTGCGGGGATTACGGGTGCGGGAGAACTGGCGGACCAGTTTCTGGGTCTGCTTGAACTGATTCATCAGACGGTTGATGTCGGCGGGGGTTGTTCCGCTGCCCCGGGCGATGCGCCGCCGCCGGCTGCCATTGAGGATTTCCGGCCGCCGCCGTTCTGCCGGGGTCATGGACTGAATGATGGCCTCCACTCGCTTGATCTGGTCATCGTCGAGGTCGGTGGGCATCTTGCGGTTCATGTTGCTCATGCCGGGAATCATTTCCATTATCTGGCTCAGGGAACCCATCTTTTTGACGCTCTGGATCTGCTGAAGGAAGTCTTCCAGGTCGAAGGTGGCCTCCCGGAACTTCCGCTCCAGTTCCCTGGCCTGCGTCTCGTCAACTGCCTCCTGGGCCTTTTCGATCAGGGTAAGCACGTCACCCATGGCCAGGATTCGGGAGGCCAGGCGGTCGGGATGGTACTGTTCCAGCCCGTCGGGCCTCTCGCCCACGCCCATAAACTTGATGGGAACCCCGGTAACGCGGGTGACGGAAAGGGCGGCGCCACCCCGGGCATCGCCGTCCATTTTGGTCATCACCAACCCGGACAGGCCGATACGGTCATGGAATTCCTGGGCGGCATTGACGGCGTCCTGGCCGGTCATGGCGTCCACCACCAGCAGGGTCTCGTGAGGCTGGGCCACGCTCCTGGCCTGTTCCAGCTCCTCCATCAGTTCGTCGTCTATGTGCAGGCGGCCACCGGTGTCAATGATGGCCCAGGTCATGCCCTGCTGCCTGGCTCGCTCCACACCATTCCTGACGACCTGGGGGACGCTTGATTGGTTGGGCTCCTCAGAGTAAACGGGAACATCCAGCTGGCGGCCCAGGGTTTCCAACTGGGAAATCGCCGCCGGGCGACGCAGGTCCGCCGCAATGAGCATGGAGGTGTGGCCCTGCCGCCGCAATTGCAGGGCGAGCTTGGCTGCAGTGGTAGTCTTGCCGGAACCCTGCAGCCCCACCAGCATGAGTATTGAGGGAAGCTGGCTGGCGGGGGTGAGACGGTGGTCGCCGCCACTGAGAATTTCGATCAGCTCCTCGTGGACAATTTTCACCACCTGCTGGCCGGGGGTCAGGCTTTCCAGGACGTCGGCGCCCATTGACCTTTCCTTGACCCGGGCTACAAAGTCGCGGGCGACCCGGAAATTTACGTCGGCTTCCAGCAGGGAACGGCGCACCTGGGCCAGGGCGTCGTCGATGTCCTTTTCAGTCAGGCGTCCCTTGCTGGACAGGCGATTGAATATTCCGGTGAGTTTGTCGGTCAGACTCTCAAACATTTAACTCTCGCGGTTCCGGGGGCCAGGCATAATTTGCCCTTCCCCCTTTTTGGTTGAATTGGCGGGAAATGCTGGTACCGCAGTCCATATTATCAGACCCTACCCGTTGAATACAGAGAATGCCCCGGGGCCGCGCTGCGAATGTCCGCCCACCAGCACACCGCGTTATGACAACTGGCCTGTGCTAGAATGCAGACACTGTCCTCCATTACCCCTTCTTCCGGGTGCGCTAACACTTGATCCCCATCAAGCTCAACATCAGAAACTTCCTCTCCTACCGGGAAAATGTGCCGGCACTGGACTTTACCGGCCTTCACGTCGCCTGCCTGTGCGGCGACAACGGCCACGGCAAGTCCGCCCTGCTCGACGCCATTACCTGGTGCCTGTGGGGACAGGCGCGCGGGCAGGTGCAGGATGAGCTGGTGTCCTACGGCGCCGACGACGCCAGGGTGGAGCTGGAATTCCTGGCCCGGAACGGCCGATTCCGCGTCATTCGCAGCCGGCGGCGGGGTGGCGGCCGGCGGCGACAGGGGGCCACGGACCTGCAGCTGATGGCGGTGTCCGAAGACGGAAACGCCTCCCAGGTCGTTTCCGGCAATTCGGTGCGGGAAACCCAGGCCAGGATAGAGCAACTGGTGGGGATGGAGTACGAGACCTTCATCAATTCCGCCTTTCTGATGCAGGGACGGGCCGACGAATTTACCAGCAAGACTCCGGCGGAAAGGAAGGCCCTCCTGGCTTCCATCCTTGGCCTGGAGGCCTATGACCGATTCCAGGCCCGGGCAAGGGAACGGCTGGCAGAATCGCGAAGCGCCGCCGACCGTCTCTTGGGCAGGGTCCAGCAAATGCGGGCGGACCTGGAAGCCATCGGCGACCCGGCAGCGGAACTGGCAGCCGTTAACCGCCAACTGGCGCTGCTGGAGGCAGGCCTGGAACCTTTGCGAAGGGACGCCCAGGACCTGAGAAACAACCTTGCGCTATTGCGTCAGCAGGAATCGGAACTGGGTGAACGCCGTAACCGCCGCAGGCAGACGGCCGAAGAGGCGGAAAGAATACGGTCGGAGATTTCGGCTGTAGAACTCAGGGTCAGGGACCACGAGACATTGATTGCCAGGGCTCCGGAGATTGAAGCGGGCGCGCTTGAACTTGCGGCAGGGCAGAACCTCTTTGCCAGCATGGAAGCGACCCGGCAGGAGTACGAAAGCCTCAGCCGGGAGCAGGGAGAGCTGAACCGGGTCATCGAAGTGGAGCAGGCCCGGCTGGAAACCGAGGCTCGCCAGCTGAGGAGACGAGCAGAGGAACACCTGTCGCCGGTGGCAGCGTCCGAGGCGGCTCTGGACGATTTGCTTAATGAAAGTCGGCAAAGGCTTGAAGAGGTGACATCCGCAGAGTCGGGGCTGGCCGAACTTCGGAACCGGATCCAGGGGCTGGCCACGGGCGTGGGGGAAGCACAGTCGGTGGCGGCCCGCTACCAGGCAGAGGGGGAGCAGATCAAGGAGAAACTGGGCCTGCTGAGCAGCGCCGACCCCAACAGCGTAGTATGTCCCCTTTGCCTGTCGCCACTCAGCGAGGATGGCTGCTTCCGCCTGGCCCGCAATTACGAGAAGGAAATCGCGGAGAAGCGAGACCTGTACCGGGCCAATCGCAACAATCTCCAGGCCCTGGAAATGGAAAAAGAGGAACTGGAACGGGAATTGGGCAGCAGGGAACGGGCGCTCGCCGCGGAGTCGAACCGCTGGAGAGAAGAGGCGGCCCGTGCCGAGACCCAACTGCTGGCAGCACGGGCAGCCAGGGAAGAACTGGCAAGCGTAGAAACGCAGCTTGGCGCGTTGACCACTCGCATAATTGAGAGGACGTTTGCCCAGGATGAACGGTCACAGCTGAAGATCATTGAGCAAGAGTTGAAGGGTTTAAGCTACGATGAGCCCACCTACCGCCAGGCAGTGGAAACGGTCAGGAAGCTTCAGCCCTTTGGCGAGTTGAAGGTCCGGCTGGATTCGGCCCAAAGGCAGCTGGCGCTGGATAAGAACGCCCGGAAGCAGGGCTCGGAACTGCTCGAAAGGCTGAACAAGGACCTGGAAGATTTGAACCGGACAATTGCCGAAGCCGAAGAGTCCATTGCAGGACTGCCCGGCGTTGAGGCCCGCCTGGAGCAGGCTTCCCAGGCCATCGAGGTGATGGAGAGCCAGCAGCGGGCGGCCCTGGCCAACAAGGGTCTGCTGGAGGGCCGGCTGGGGCAGGCCAGGGGCCTGGCCAGCGAAATTGAAAGGGCCGAGGAAGAGCAGAGGCAGGCCCAGGAAGCGCAGGGCATCTACCAGGACCTGGTGGGGGCATTTGGGCGCCAGGGAGTCCAGGCCATGCTCATTGAGACAGTGGTGCCCCGCCTGGAAGAGGAGACCAACCTGCTGCTGGGGCGTATGACCGATAACCGCATGCACGTAAAGCTGGAGACCCAGCGGGAACGCCGCTCCGGCGCCGGCGAACCCATTGAGACCCTGGAAATCAATGTGAGCGACGAACTGGGGTCGCGCAGTTACGAAATGTACAGCGGGGGCGAGGCCTTCCGGGTTAACCTGGCGCTACGCATCGCGCTGTCCCGGGTATTGTCCCAGCGCACGGGAGCGCCCCTGCCAACGCTGTTCATTGACGAGGGCTTTGGCACCCAGGACGCTTCCGGGCGGGAAAGAATCCTGGATGTCATCAGCGCGATTGAGGACGACTTTGACAAGATTATTGTCATTACGCATCTGGATGACTTGAAGGATATGTTCCCGGTGCGCATTGAAGTGCAGAAGGACATCAACGGTTCCACCTTCTGGCTGAGTTGAGCCACTGCCGGAAGAAACAGAAACAAGCGGAGAGGTTATGCTGGACGACAATCTGAAGAAATTCGTGGCCGACAACCGGAGGGGCGTTCTGACCACCTTCCGGAGAGACAGTTCGGCGCAGATGAGCATCATCACCTGCGGGCCGCTGCAGGACGGGGTGGCATTCACTACCACGGAAGACCGGGCCAAGCTGAAGAACCTGCGCCGCAACCCCCGGTGCACACTGCTGGTGGCGCGGGAAAACTGGTCGGCGTATATCGTACTGCAGGGTTCGGCGCAACTGCTGTCGGCCGATAACACCGACGCCGATGAACTGCGCCTGGCCCTGAGGGATGTGTTCCGCACCGCCGCCGCCACGGAACACCCGGACTGGGATGAGTACGACCGGGCCATGGCGGAGCAGCGGCGCTCCGCGATTATTGTAGTCCCGGACCACATTTACGGGGGGAACGTCTCCTGAGCCGCAGGTCGGGGCGGATCTAACGGTCTTCGGATTTAACGGCCTTCCAGGGAGGCCAGCAACCTTTCCGAGGCTACCGAGATCTCGGCCACGGCCAGCTTGAAGGCGGCCTCGTTGGCCCGGGAGGGTGTCCGGTAGCCGCTGATCTTGCGGACAAATTGCTGGGCTGCGGCGCTTACATCCTCAGGCGTGGCGGCGGGTTCCTGGGCTCGCAGTTTTTTGATGCTCCTGCACATTCAGGGTGGTACCTCCACTTTCCCGCCAAATTTCGGCGCGCTTAATTGGGCCAACTCCACTCAAAGGTTGAGTAGTGGCCGTTCTTTCCAGTGTTGTCCCAGGTCATGCCGTGGTCGGTAAAGACGCTGTTGGTGCCTTCGGCCAGGGCCAGGGATGAACTGACCGGGTGGCCGGTGTTGATCAGGGTCATGGCCTCAGTCCTGCGGCCGATGACCAGTCCCCTGACGTTGAAGTCGATAATGCCGGGAATTTTCACGCTGCGCTGGTGGCCGTCGGCGGTGAAGGTGATGGGGCAATAGCTGATTCCCAGGTAATTGGCAGTCAGCCGCATCCAGCGTTCGAAGGGGCCACCGATTTCCCCGGACATGAGGCGCCCGAAGGCGGCGCGCTGGAACTGGTCGGCCCGCTCGTCCAGGTAATTGGCCAGGGTCCAGTCGCCGTCACCCATGATGCCTGGAGTGTAGGCCACCACAATGAAATTGAGGTCGTCCAGGGCAACCCCCTGGTACTCACCCTCCTGGATGTGGAAGGCAAAGGCGACGTCGCAATGGCCCTCTGTTGGGACGGCGGGGCCGCCGCCCACGATGCAGGGGCAGAGAATTTCGCAGTTGCAGTTTTCGAAGTAGTCGCCCTTCATGCTCCAGCGTTCTTCGGTAGCCATGTTTAGTTCACCACCCTGATGGCTTTGTTGACTGAAAGTGTTCACCCCTGCTTCCCACCGGGCGCAGGGGTGAATGCTCTGATTGGTTAGCTGACAGGACCTGGAAAGGAACTATTTGCTGCCGTAGGGCTGGATCAGCACCCGGAGGGTACCGTCGTCCTCCTTGCGCTGGGTAAGCAGCTTGTGGCCGGCCTGTTCCGCCCAGTAAATGACGTCGTAGATGTTCAGGGCGTCGTGGAGAATGGCCTCAACGAAGGAGCCCCGGTCATCATCCATCTGGCGGCTGAGGGCGGCGATTACGCCGGCGCAGTTCTTGCCCCGGCCGTCAACCACGGCCCAACCGTCATGGTGGCCGTTGCCGTTGCTGTGCCCGTTGCCGCCCACGGGCTGCCGGCGGACGTCAATCTGGCCGGACTTGCGCAGGTCGAGCTGTTCCTTGAAGTGGGCCACCGCCTCCCAGGCCACGGCCCGGTCGCGCTCACCGCTGGAGCACACGGCGCCGCGCACGCCAACGATGTCGGGGTTGACGCGGGCCAGTTCGTCCAGGTTATCGAGCTTCAGGTGGCCGGAAAGGGCGGTG
>JAPPJA010000089.1 GCA_028874675.1 Chloroflexota bacterium | reverse complement strand
GAGTTTATAGACGACGGGTACAAGGTCAAGTTGACCGTGAGTTTCCGTGGTCGGGAAGCGGTACACCAGCAGTTGGGGCTTTCCCTGCTTAAGAAAGTTGCCGACGATCTTAAGGAAGAGGTACGGCTGGAAAAGCCACCCGCGATGGAAGGCCGGGCCCTGTCCATGATCCTGATTCCCAATCCGGCCAAGACCGAAAAATCCGATAAGAAAGTGGAAGACCTAGCCAATGCCGAAGCTTAAGACACACAAGGGCGCCAAGGCCCGGTTTCATGTAACCGGCTCTGGCAAGCTGATGCGGCGAAAGCGCATGAGCAGCCATTTGCGGCGCAAGAAGCCCAAGAAGGTAACCCGCAAGTACGACGCCAAGTTGCACGTTGACAAGGCGGACGTTAAGCGGCTGAGCCAGTTGATCCCCTACGACGCATAGACCATTGGTCAATTTCCCCCGGAGTTAAACGTTGTCCAGAGTGAAACGCGGCGTCACCAAGCGCCACCGCCACAAGAAAGTATTGTCAGCGGCCAGAGGTTACCAGGGCTCCTCCAGCCGGAACTATAAGTGGGCCAAGGAAGCCCTGCTCCACGCCTGGAGTTATTCCTACCGGCACCGCCGGGAGAGGAAAGGGGATTTTCGCCGACTGTGGATTGTCCGCATCGGCGCCGCCTGTCGGCAGTCCGGTACCAATTACAGCCAGTTTATGTATGGCCTCAAGCTGGCCGGTGTTGAAGTGGACCGGAAAATTCTCGCCGACCTGGCGGTGAACGATCCCGCCGGGTTTGAGAAACTGATTGGAATCTCCAACGAAGCTAAAGCGGCAGCCTGATTCCACCTCCGTTCAGACCATCTAAAAAGAACCACTCCCCTCAACAAGGGAGTGGTTTTTTGTTGTGAGGGAGAATCCGGGGCCGCCCTGAATGGGGCCGTACCAGCCATATTTACAGAGTTTCGGGAGGCCGGCCTGAAACTGCCTGGGTCAGACCTCTCCTGGGAGCTATCACAAAGTCGGCCAGTTGCAGGTCAAGAGGTTTTCCTGGCGACCCATTTACCCCCCATCCTGAACTGAAGCCAGTATGAGAAGTTCGTTTGCACAAATTCGCGGGGATATCTTGGATATACCGGGGAAAGCCGCCATCCGGGGTTGCCTGCACCGGATTGGCGCTCAATGCCAATGCCCTCATCCCGCCCTGGCTCAGGATTAGCCTCGCCCACTGGTGGGGGAGGATCTATTGAGATAGTTCTTTAGTCCTCCACCCTGGCGAAGCCGTAGTAGTCGTCACTGCCGAGAATGCGTTCCAGGGTTCTCGTGGTGAGATTGATGGGCCGGACCGGCGTCGACCAGCGCTGGGTAAGTTCGTCGTGCAGCTCATTGAGGGTCATGGGTTCATTGCGGCGGGCCAGCAGAGTCCGGAAAATTATCTCCTGCAGCGGCATGCCTGAGTCTATAAAGTCCTCTTCAGAGCCGCAATATTCGGCTATCTCGGCCAGAATCTCCTGGGGATTGTCCAGTTCGCTATCTTCCTTGAGCATGGAAGGAACCATGGCGGGTCGCCGGGCCGCCAGCAGGGTGATGGCCGACCGGTTCAACTGATCCAACCGGTCAAAACTGACATGATAGGAAGGGATTTCCTCTTCCCGCTGGGGCGCATCCGGGTTGGGGGTCGTCATATATCTACCTCTTCGTTCCAGTCAAGCATGATGATGTCCACCTGTTCGCCTGCGTCCTTGCGGGCAAGGTGGTCGGGACAAATGGCCAGGGCGTTGGCCCGGGACATAGATGTCAGTATGTTGGAACCCTGGGGCCCGGTGGGGTTGGCATAATAGATGCCATCGCGTTTTTCCACTTCCACCCGTGCATAAACCCGGCGGCCGTCGGAGTTATAAATGGGCGCGGTCAAAATTCCCTGTACCACCGGACGGGCCAACCGCTTGCGGCCCAGCATGGTCCGAATCGCAGGACGCGCAAACATCTCGAAGGCCACCATGGCGCTGACCGGATTGCCGGGCAGTCCCATCAACGGAACAGGCCGCCCCGTGCCGTTTACGGGATCACCCCGCAGCATGCCAAAGGCCAGCGGCTTGGCGGGACGCATCCGTACCGACCAAAAGTTGATATCGCCCCGCTCGGTCAGTACGTCCTTTACCACATCGTAGTCACCCTTGGACACACCGGCCGAAGTTACCAGGAGGTCTGAACTGGCTACCTCTTCCAGCTTGCGGTGCATGTCTTCCAGGTTATCGCGGGCAATTCCCAGGACTTGGGGAATGCCGCCAGAGGCCACCACGGAGGCCGCCACACTGTAGCTGTTGCTGTCGTAAATCTTGCCACCGGAAAGCTGCTCACCGAGCGATGCCAGCTCGTCGCCAGTGGAGAGGACCGATACCAGCGGGCGCCGGATAACCCTTGCTTTTTCCATGCCCAGCGACGCCATGACACCAATTTCCGCCGATCTGACAACGGCGCCGGCTTCGAGAACCAGGTCTCCTTCGCGTACGTCCTCTCCGGCGGGGCGTACATTACAGCCCAGCGGAAGGTCGGCCTGAATATCGATGTCGGCCAGGGACCTGCCGGAGGAACGCCGGCTTATTTCATCGGTCTCCTCGAAGGGGACCACAGTATCGGCCCCCGACGGCACCGGGGCGCCAGTCATAATGCGAATTGCAGTGCCGGGTTCCACCAGCTGGTCTGAGACCTGGCCGGCAGCCACAAGGCCAATGACCCGAAGATTTCTGGGAGAAGCCTCCGAAGCGCCGACAATGTCGTCGCGTCGGACCGCGTAACCGTCCATTCCCGAATTGGCCAGCGGAGGAAGGGCCAGGGGAGACCGCACTTCTGCGGCAAGGGTCTGGCCCAGGCAATCCAGTATAGGCTTCTCTTCCACCTCCAGAGGGGCGAAGCAAGCCATAATCTGACGATAGGCTTCTTCCACCGAAAGCATGTCCTCGTCAACATGCCGGTGGCCATGGTCATGGGCAGGGCTATGATTACCGTGCCCGTGGCCCGCAGCTTCATGGTGATCCTGGTGCGGAGTCTGCATAACGAGTCCTCAGGGGTAAAACTTGAAGAACGTGCGCGGCTTTGTCCATAGACCGAGTGGTCGGCTAGTCCCTTAAGGTGGCGCCCACCTCACGCTGGAGAACGCGAAGCAAACCATCCAGGGTACGGTTAACCTCATCGGCGGTCAGGGTCCGTTCCGATGACTGGAAGTAAACGTGGAACGCCAGGGATTTCATGCCAGGCTGCAAGTTCTCGCCGGCGTAAACGTCAAACAGCTCCACCTTTTCCACCAGGCGGTGGCGGTCCAGGATATCCTGGACTTTGCCGGCGGGCACGTCTTCCGGTACCACCAGCGCCACGTCACGGTGGGCTGACGGGAACCGGGTCAGCGACCTGAAATTCCGCCCAGACCCGGCTGGCAGGGTCAGCAAATCGTCCAGATAGATCTCAAACACCGTTGCAGGGCGATACCTAAGGTCGAAGCGCTCGGCAATGGAAGGGTGCAACTCGCCCAGCACGCCAATTTTATATCCGCTGCAAACTATGTTGGCAGCCCGCCCGGGATGCAGGGCAGGGTTCTCCTCCCCTGCCGCCGGTTCCCAGGACGGCGTCAGGCCCAGCAGCGCCAGTGTGGAGGTCAACATTCCCTTGACGTCAAAAAAGTCCAGCGGACCATTGTCAACCAGCCAGGAAGGCTCCGAGCGGAGGCCGGAAATTACACCTGCGGCGACTTCTCTTTCGTCGGGAAGCTGGTTGGGCCTGGGCAGGAAAACCCGAGCCTGTTCAAAGAAGCGAAAGGGACCCTCTTTATGCCCTTCGTTATAGGAGAGGGTTCCCAGAAGACTGGCCAGGAGGGTAGGACGCAAATGATCGTGTCCCGCACTCATGGGATTGGCGACCCGAAGAGGAGCAGACGTTTCGGCGATGCAATTGACCCTTTCCAGGTCTTCCAGGCTGACCAGGGGGTAACTGATGGTCTCTTGAAGTCCCACCGACGCCAGGGCTGCCTTTACCCGAGCCTTCAACTCGGTCATGGGGGCCGGCTGCCGGTACGGGATGGGCGTAGATAACATCGTAGTGGGGACGTTGTCGTACCCGATGATACGGACAACCTCTTCTATCAGGTCCTCTTCGATATTGATGTCACTGCGCCAGTAGGGAGGCTCCACCGAAACCGTGGTCTCATCCACTCGCTCCGTGTCAAACTCCAGGGACTGAAAGACAGCTTCCACCTGATCGACGGATACATCCATGCCCAGGATCTGCTTAAGCCGCTTCAGCGTCAGCGTGACTCTGGGCGCAGGCTCTTCGGACCCGGCATAAATGTCGTAGATGCCCTGGGCTATGACACCACCGGCTACTTCCTGAATCAGCTGAGTAGCGCGCCTGAGGGCAATGGGCGCCAACTCGGGGCGGAGCCCCTTCTCAAACCGCTGGGAAGCGTCGGTGTGCAGGCGGAAAGTGTCAGCAGTCCTGCGGTTGTTGTAGCTGTTGAAGGTGGCCGATTCCAGCAGCACGCTGGTGGTAGAGGGGCCTATCTCGCTGTTGGCGCCGCCGATAACACCACCAAGGCCTACCGGGTCACGGGAATCAGCGATAACGAGGACTTCAGTATTCAGTTCCCGCTCCACGCCATCCAGGGTTTCCAGGGCCTCGCCCGGGGCGGCCCGCCGTACAATGATGGTCTTGTCCCTGACCTTATCCAGGTCGAAAGCATGGAGAGGCTGGTTGAATTCCAGCATGACGTAGTTGGTGACGTCAACCACGTTGCTGATGGGCCTCAGACCGGCCCTGGCGAGACGGTCCTGCAGCCACTGGGGTGATGGTCCAATCTTCACACCCTGGATCAGGCTGGCGGTATAGCGGGGGCAAAGGTCCGGGTCGGCCACGGATACGGTGGCCTGTCCCGTTATGGGAGGGCCGTCTTCCTGGTACCGGACCTCCGGCACCTTGACGGGTTTGCCGGTCAGGGCCCCGATTTCATGGGCGACACCCAGGACAGAGAAGCAATCCAGGCGGTTGGGCGTGACCTCCAGATCGAGGATTGTGTCTCCCAGGTAGTCGTCCAGGGCCATTCCAATGGGAGCGTCGTCAGGAAGGACAACAATGCCTTCGTGACCTTCTCCCAGACCCAACTCCAGCTCGGAGCAGATCATACCCTCGGAGACTACGCCACGGATGCGGGCAGCCTTGAGGGTTTCATGCCTCTCGGAATGGGTATTGTAGAGGCGAGCGCCAACGCGGGCGAAGCAGATCTTCTGACCGGCAGCCACGTTGGGGGCGCCGCAGACAACTTCCATTTCGCTGTCGTTACCGGGGTTTACGCGGCATAGCCGGAGACTGTCCGCGTTGGGATGAGGGCTAACCTCCATTACCTGGCCGACACAGCAATTTTCCCAACCACCGAGTTCGGTTACCTCTCCGACCTCCACGCCTGCCATAGTCAGGCGGTGGGCAAGTTCATGGGCAGGCAGGTCGATGTCGACGTATTCGCGTAACCAGCTGAGAGGAATTTGCATATGCTTTGAATCTCGTATTTGACGCCTGGACTCAGACGGGCATATCGGGCGCTGCCGTCGGCCTTGCTCGCGGGGGAGCGACCGACATCGGGAGCTGAACCCTTGTCTAGAATTGGCGCAGGAAGCGCAGGTCGTTGGAATAGAAGTGCCGGATATCGTCGATGCCGTACTTCAGCATGGCAATGCGCTCTGGTCCCAGGCCAAAGGCAAAACCGGTATATTTCTCAGCGTCGTAGCCAACGCCGGCCAGTACCTGGGGATGGACCATTCCAGCGCCCATTATCTCAATCCAGCCGCTACCGCGACAGATACGACAGCTACTGTCAGTACCCTGGCAGGAAAAGCAGTCAATGGACATATCCACGCCGGGCTCTACAAATGGGAAGTAGTCGCAGCGGAATCGTACCTTGCGCTCCGAACCGAAAAGACGGCGGGCAAACTCGAAAAGCGTGCCTTTCAAGTCGGCGAAGGTTATGCCCTCGTCCACGGCCAGGCCCTCGACCTGATAGAAATGCCACTCGTGAGTGGCGTCGGTGGCCTCGTACCGGTAGCACTTTCCCGGGACTATCACCCTTACAGGCGGCTGAGCGCTTTCCATTACTCTGGCCTGCATGGGAGAGGTGTGAGTGCGGAGCAACATAGGACGCTGCCCTTCTTCGTTAACGTAGTCCACCCACAGGGTGTTCCACATATCCCGGGCGGGGTGCCCCTGGGGGATATTGAGCATCTCGAAGTTATAGTGGTCCCACTCCACTTCCGGCCCCTCAACGATGCTGAACCCCATGGCCACGAAGGCATCGGTGATCTCACGTACGACCTGGGTTGTGGGGTGAAGCCGGCCGGTGGCAACGGGGCGGCCTGGAAGGGTTACGTCGATGCGCTCCAGGTCAGCCACCTGGGCCAGCCTGGCCTGGCTGATTTCCTGGCTGCGCTTTTCCAGTTCGTCTTCGAGGGTGGACTTGGCGCGATTGCCAAGGGCGCCAACTTCCCGCCTCTGTTCGATATCAAGCTGGGACAACCCCCGCAGAATGCCCGTCAGGCCGCCGCGTCTCCCCAGGTAGCGTACCCGCCATTGCTCAAGAGCCTCGGAATTGTCCAACAGTACAAGTTCGCCAAGGGCAGTTTGCGTCAGTTCCTCGATGGACTGGGCGGTGCTTTGCGTCACTAAGATATACCTTAATCGGAAGTGTACGGGCAAAAAGGGGTAGTTCCCGCCACGCCATTATAGGATTCGCACATACAAGGGTCAAGCTGACTGGGAGGCATCGGGAGAGCCTTTCGATCGTGGCGGAGGTATTGCCCCGTTCAATCAATGGGACGAGTTCCGCATGGGGCCGCCGGCCTCCCGCGAGAAACTCACCCTCAGCCCCGCCTTCCTCCCTGAAGGGGAAAGGGATAGTCGAATAACACTGGAAAAATCAGCGTTCAGCCAGGCGCCGTCCGCTATGGGCTATCTCTCGAACTCTCGCATCCAGTCGTCTATGGACTTTCCCGTCTCGAGGCAGGCGTAGAGAACCACACCGGCAGCGGCCCTGGCGTCTTCCAGCGCATCGTGATGGCGGAACGAAATGCCCAGGTCGGAGGCCAGGCTAGCCAGCCGGTAACCTCGCCCACCACGACGGTGTGGCCAGGCCCGCCGGGCGATGGCCACGCTATCCAGCCAGTCAACAGGGATGATGGGCAGGCCATACTTGATAGCCGCGCCATTCATGGCGCTGCGGTCGAAGAATGTGTGACTCACCAGTGTTTCGCCGTCCAGCCAATCGAATACCTCAGCAAAGATTTCATCAAAGGATGGGGCCGACCTCACCATATCCGGACCTATGCCGTGGATCCGAATGTTAAAGGAATTGAAGGACTCCTCGGGATTCACCAGGGAACAGAAGGTGGATTCGACGTGTCCGTTCCTGACCCGCACCATGCCCATCTGGCAGATACTTGATGGCCTGTTATTGGCGGTTTCCACGTCGATGGCGCAGAAATCCATATTGGATACGTAAGCCATTTATGCACAGCCTTTCGCCACGGTCCTGTTCCCCACGTCCACGGATTCAGCCCCTTTGAGCGATTCTGAAGGCCCACCCGCAAAGATTGACGTGGCCACATTGCCAGGCACGCCACACAAGAGTCCACCTGGTAAGCGCCCGTCCTACAGCAAAATATTCATCAGTTCTTCGGAGAACACTATCTCGCCGTCGTAAATGCGGCTGATGTCGCCGATGCCCTGCTCCATGGGGCCATGGCCCGCCAGGTGCGGCCCCACGTGAACCAGGACCAGTTTCTTGACACCGGCGGCCTGGGCCAGGCGGGCGGCGCCGGTGGTGCCACACTGCCCGGTAAACTCGCCGTTGGAATCCATTACCGCCTGGTCGTCCCAGCACATGCACAGCATCATATCGGCGTCCTTAGCCAGTTCGGCCACCGAATCGCAGGGCTGGGTGTCGCCAGTGAAGACCACGCTTCCTTCATCGGAGTCAACGCGATAGGCAAGGGAGTCCAGCCAGGGCTGCACGTGTTCGGCCGGGGCTGCGGTCACTTCCCAGCCCGGACCGCTGAATACCTTGCCCGGGCCCACATCCCGTGCATCCACCGATGGCGCAGGCCTGGGCAGGGTTCCCCCTCGATTGACGAACACCTGCTGGCTAAGGGGGTGATTGACGCGCGCTTTCCAGTCGTGAGAGAAGAGCCCGTTTTCTCCCAGAATTCCTTCGGTGATTTTTTCCGTCAGGTCCGGACCGAAGACATGCAGCTTGTTTTCCTTTCCCACACTCTGGTCCCAGCGACATAGAAGGAAGCAGGGATAGTCAATATCGTGGTCAAAATGGTGGTGGGTGAAGAAAAGATAGTCCACCTGGGTGGGAAACAGACCGGCCTTGACCAATTTATGCGTAGTGGCCGGCCCGCAGTCGAACATCAACAGCTGGTCGCCGAGTTTGAGCACGTGCGAGCTTCCGAAGCGCGTGGGAGTGGGCGTGGGAGTTCCGGCGCCCAGGGTGTAGATTTCCGCCATAGTCAACCTCGCTGGTGTGTGGAAGCAAGTTCCCAATGTGGTAACCAGCATACCATCATTGGAGAATTGTGAAGGCTACGGAGGACAGGGTGAGCCTGGATTCAAACGGGAGTTATTTGCCTGCAATACAGGACGGCTATTGCCGACGATGCGAGAAGTCCGGACCAGAGAGTCCGGCTGCGCGTGGACGGGAAAAGTGAAGACTGCCCTGTTGCGGAAGCATTCCACTATATGTGGTATCGCGCAGGCAGAACGTTCGAAATGTAGCCAGGACGGGTTTGAAACCCGCCCCTGCATGTGTCAGCCACCCGAATCGCAACGCCACCAACTGTTGCGTTCAACTTGCCCGAAATCTGGCCTTATCGTTATACTGAATATCAAAATACGTTAACTGTAAGCGCCGATCCTAATCGTTTTTTGAGAGTGCGGGGAGCAATGACTATAACTGAAGCTAATGTCACCACTCATCCGCTGAGCCTGCCAGAAGAGCTGGTACTGACACTCCTGAATGAAGAGAACGGGTACTTTCACCAGGTTCCGGGATGGGACTTGAACTGCGCCATCATTGGCGCCGTGCTGGCCGAACTTTCCCTGCAGTCCCGCATAGATACCGACATGACGTCACTATTCCTGCTGGACCAGTCCGAGACCGGAAACCCGGCGCTGGACGAAACTCTGAAAGAGATAGCGAACGAACCAACCCGGAGAAACGCCCAGTACTGGAT
>JAPPJA010000002.1 GCA_028874675.1 Chloroflexota bacterium | reverse complement strand
CTCTATCCCTTCTCTGCCAAGATACAAGGGCGACATGACTTTTGCCTTGTGGATATTAGCCGGCTGTAGGACGAATTTTTCATGCGAGAGCCCTGGGATGCCAGCGGTTCAGAGTTGATAAGGCACAGTGTCCCAAGACGGGTTATTCGGGCCCAAGCCAGAAGCCCTGCTGGCTTCCGGGGCATGAGGGCCAAACACAGCAAGGATTCCTGGCTACCGGCTATCGCCGGTATGACGGGGCTGGTATCCAGTCCATGATTTCAAGCCTGCTGAGCCCCCGGGCGATTTTTTCGAATTGGATCGTCATGCTTGAAAACAGAACGAATCTTGACTGAAGCCGGCGAGGTTCCCGCCTTCGCGGGAACGACGAAATGGTACCCAGGGCAACTTCAACCTTCAATTTGACGACAGCCGCTAGAACAGCTCGCGGGTGGCTATTTCGGCGCCTTCCCGCATGGCTTTCAGTTTCAGCCAGACCACTTCGGGCACTACGCGATTGGAGCCGGCGGAGGTGTCGAAACCGCAGTCGGTGCCGGCCAGCAGGCGAGTGGGGTCGCCATCCACGGCGGCTACCGCCTGAATGAGGCGGTCTGCCACCAGCCTGGGGTGCTCCACGTAGTTGGTCTTGGTGTCTATGACGCCGGACACCAGCAGCATGCCGTGGGGCAGGGGTCGGTCGCGATACACGCGATGCTCGTGGCCGTGGCGGGGGTTAGCCATTTCCATAACCAGCGCGCCCACGTTGGCCTCGTACAAAGTGTCCAGAATTTCTTCCAGGGGCACGTCGTAGATGTGGGGACCCTCGCTGTTGCCCCAGCAAACGTGCAGCCGGACCCGGTCCCGGGGGATGTTGGACAGGGCGTGGTTGATGGCGCGGATGTGCAGGGCCACGACCTCCTGGAAGGCCGAAAGGGGTTCGTCCTGGTAGGAAACGTGGCGTTCCATGGCCAGGTCGGGACAGTCCAGCTGCAGGGTGAGGCCGTTGGCCACGATAATCTCGTATTCCTTGCGCAGTTCCCCGGCCAGGGCGAAGACGTACTCCTCGTGGGTGTCGTAGTACCGGTTGCCGAGGGTCAGGGCGACGATACCCGGGGACGCGGCGGTCATGAACTGGTCCTCGGGCTTCTCGCCGGCGGCGTTGACGGCGTCCAGAAACTGGCGGCATTCGCTTTCCACCAGGTCCAGGCGCTGGTAGGAAACGGGGCCGATGCAGGCGGGAATGTCGCGGGTCAGCTGAATCCGGCGGGGGCGTACAACACCGGGGAATTCGTTCTGGTCGCGGTGGCCCCGCCGCTGCCAGGAGCCTCCGAAGCCGGCCATGCGCTGGACGACGTAGGTGGAGAAGCTGACGCGGGACTGCTCTCCGTTGTTAATGACGTCCACCCCGGAGGAAAGCTGGGAAGCGACGACCGCCCTGGTGGCCTCGCCGGAAGCGGCTTCCAGCGCGGTCTCGTCAACGGACGATCCCTGGGCCACCTGGGCCAGCATATCCACCAGACCTTCAGGGCGGGGAAGGCTGCCGGTGTGGGTGGTCAGGATGCGGGTATCACTGCCTTTCAAAGCCTACCTCCGATAGAAGACAAAAGGGGTTTTGGGACCTGAACGGTATTAACCCGGCTTTTGCATAGGGACACGCCAGGAAAAGCCTGGCCAGCTCAAAGCAGTTCCACCCAGGCGGGAACGGCCATAGGCGCGGGATGAGCCTCAGCTGCAGATCGGGGACTTACACCCCATCCAGGCCTTTCCGGCCCGAGGGCAAAAGGCGTTGTTCAGGCGGTCTCGGAACCTCCGGCGCTGCGTTTAAGGGGTTATACGGTCCCCACATCGACTATGACATTGCCGATGGCGCCGCCCTCCACGGCCAGGTGGGCGGCCACCGTTTCCTGCAGCGGGAAGTGGGGGCCGACCTGATGGGAAAGGGCGCCGGACTCCAGCCAGGCGGTGATATCGGCGATGGCGGCTTCCTTGGCCGGCTCCGGCATTTCATACACCAGCACGTTTCGCACCAGGGTGTTGCTGTTGCGGAACTGCAGGGGAACCGGGGGCTGCTGGATGAGACCCCAGGAATAAATTGCTACCACGCCGTTGGTCTTCAAGACCTGGCTGGTGACCGGGAAGTTGCCGGCGAAGTCCACCTCGGCGATGTGGTCAACTCCCTCGCCGCCGGTAATGTCCATGATGCGGGCCACCACGTCTTCGGTCCGGTAGTTGACGATGTGGTCGGCGCCGGCAGCGGTGGCGATGGCAGCCTTGTGGTCGGAACTGACGGTGCTGATGACGGTGGCCCCGGCCAGTTTGGCCTCCTGGACCGCGTAGTGACCCACGGCGCCGGCCCCGCCGGGCACCAGGACCACTTTACCCTCCAGGGGGCCGTCGGCGAACAGGCAACGGTGGGCGGTCATGGCGGGCACGCCCAGGCATGCGCCCTGCTCGAAGGAGATGGAATCGGGCATTGCGACGACATGACCGGAGGGTTGTACCGTGTACTCCGCCGCGGTGCCGAAGGGGCGGCCGAACTGGGACTCGAAAAGCCAGACCCGCTCGCCCACACGGGAAGCCGGAACACCCGGGCCGATCCGGTCAATAACTCCCGCGCCGTCCTGGTGGGGAATGACACGGGGGAAGGCCATGGGGGAGGTTGTGCCCAGGCGACGCTTCCAGTCCGAAGGGTTAACGCCGGAGGAGACTACCCTGATGCGGACCTCGCCGGGTCCGGGTTCGGGCTCGGGCATTTCGCCGACCTGCATAACTTCCGCCGGGCCGTTCTGTTCAAACCAGACTGCTTTCATGGTTATTCATGCCCTCGATGGTCCCTGTTTCCGTGATTCAGATCGTTGGTATTGCCGCAACGGCAAATCTTCCTATGGCGTGTCGCCAAATTGCCCAGTCATTCCTGTGGGAGCAGGAATCTTGACTACAGCCAGCGAGGTTCCCGCCTTCGCGGGAACGACGAAAGGGTACGCTTGGATACTTCTACCTTCAATTTGACGACCGCCCCTAGAACACGCAGCGCACCGACAATTCCGCGCAGGTGTCCCTGATGAACTGCGCCACGTCGGGGTGCAGGGGGATTCCCTCCTGGCGGCGGACGGCCTCCATTTCAGCTTCGGGCTGCCCGGCCACCAGCACCCGGTCGTGGCCGGGGGCGGGTTTTGTACTCTTCATCATCTGGAGCCAGCCGTCCATTTCGTCCTTGAAATGGTCTGGGTCGTCGAAGCCGGAAACGTTGTAGGCGGCGACGTAGTGGCCGAAGTTGGGGCGGCCGGGGACTGCGCCGTAGCCAAAGCCCGTCAGCACGCCGGCCAGGATATCCACCACACAGGCCAGGCCGTAGCCCTTGTGCGATCCCAGTTCCCGGGTGGCGCCCACGGGGAGCAGATGGTAGTTCTCAGGTACCGGCACTTCCTCCATGATCGGGGTGCCATCCTCGGAGGCCAGCCAGCCGGGTTCCAGGTCGGCGCCCAGGCGTCGGGCAATTTCAATCTTGTTCTGGGCCACGGAGCTGGTGGCGGCGTCAAAAACAAAGGGGGGCTCGTTGCGGGCCGGCACCGCCACGGCGATGGGATTGGTGCCCAGGCGGGGCTCGGCGCCGAAGGTGGGCACCATGCGCGGCGGGGCGCTGGTCATGCAGACGCCGATCATGTCATGCTCCAGGGCCCTCATGGCGTGGTAGGAGGCCATGCCCAGGTGGCGGGAGTTGCCGATGGTGACCATGCCAACGCCGACCTCCCTGGCCTTTTGGATGGCGATGTCCATGGCCTTGGGGGTTACGATGGTGCCCAGGCCGCGGTCCGAGTCAATGCTGGCGGTGGCGGCGGTTTCGCGGACGATGCTGATGTTGGGACGGGGGTTGATTTCGCCCCGCTGGTAGCCGCCCAGGTAGCTGCGGAGCATGTTGGAGACGCCGTGGCTGTCCACACCCCTCAGGTCGGCCAGCACCAGCACATCGGCGCCCAGTTCGGCGTCTTCGGCAGGCACCCCCACCTTTTCGAAAATGGAGGCGACGGTGGACTTCAGGTCGTCGCCGGAAACATTAATGGCCTCTTCCAGGTTAACTCGGAATCGTGGCAGCAAAGCTCTCCTCCTAAGTGAAACATGGATGGACGGGACCAACAGGACAGGTATGGCCCGGGGCCGCCGTTACGTTGCCCTCAATCCATCTCATCCCGTATGTCCTGTCCATCCACGTTAATTCGGTTGGCGGTTACAGGAACGAATTGGCCGCCTGCAGGAACTCGTCGGGCTTTTCCATCTGGGGCAGGTGGCCGCAGTTGTCGATAACTACCAGGTCGGAGCCGGGAATGGCCTGCTGGTACAGGGAGCCGCATTCGACGGGCGCCAGCCGGTCGTCCCGGCCCCAAAGGATGCGGGTGGGGATGTTGACCCGGGCCAGACGGTCGGCCAGGCTGAGGCTGTGCATGTAGGGCTTCCAGCAGATGCGCACGGACATTTCGCGGTTGCGCTCCAGGACGGCCATCTGCTCGGGGGTGGGAGCCTGGCCGAAGACCTGGTCATATTCCGGGGCCTGGGACGGGTCGTGGAACAGCAACTCGATAACCTGGGCCGGGGTGATGATGAAGACGTCGGCAATCTCGCCCTCAATGGGCTTGATGCCCACCGGCGCCACCAGCATCAGCTTGCTGAAGACGGGACCGGCGGCGGCCACCATTTCCGAGGCCAGCCAGCCGCCCATGGAGAATCCCATGGCCCGGCAGCCCTGGATGCCCTGGCTCTCGACGAACCAGTTGTAGAAGCAGGCCATATCATGCATGTTCTCCATCCACTCGGGCCGCTCGGATTCGTCGTACCCGGGATGGGAGGGCAGGTAAACGGTGAACCGTTCTGCCAGCGCGTCGAGGTAGCGCAGCCAGCCTCCGCTGCCGCCGGCCCCGTGCAGCACCAGCAGGGGATCGCCGGAGCCCCCCTTGCGCAGCTGGACTTTTGAGCCGCCAACCTCGACAAATTCCTCGGTGTAATTGGGCATGTTTGCGTAGCCTCCAAGCTTGCCTGATTGTCAGCACAATCCTACCCGCAGCAAGGGCGCGGGTCAAGGATGGGACCGGCAGGGGCGACCCACTTGATGACGGACAGGCAGTGATTTTCACATTTAATTTGAGGGGGTCGAAAGGGCAGGACAGTGGTTCGATGGCCTGAAGCATGACCGGTTGGGCAGCAAGGGAGTGGGTAATGCTGGAACCGCGACGGGCCATTACTCCAAAGTGGCCAAAAGGCAGCGCCCATTTGCGAGGTAAGAAGTGGACGGGTCTGCTATAGTTTCTTGCCAGTATGCTACCCGTTGAGGACGCTCTTAGATGATGAAAGCTAAAGTAAAGGCAATGGCCCGGGCTTTGCGGATTGTGGTTCCCCTGACCCTGGCGGCTGTGTTGGCGGCAGCCTGCACCGCCGAGCCGGAGCCGACTGCTCCGGCGCCGGACGTACAGGCCACCGTACAGGCCGAGGTAGTCAATCAACTGGCGGCGGTCCCCACGGCGACAGCCTGGCCCACCCATACGCCGTACCCGACAGCCACGGCTTATCCGACCTCCACACCCTATCCGACGGGTACGCCATTGCCCACAGCCAGCCCCTACCCGACGGCCACGCCCTATCCGACCTACACTCCCTACCCCACGCCCACGGAGGCGGCCACGCCCACACCGCAGCCGACGTACACGCCCTATCCGACCCCGGCGCCGCCTTCGGTTATTATCCAGCAGGCGGAAGTTCCGACGGCCGCTCCGGTGGACCCCGCAACCGTGCAGCGACCGCCCCTTGGTTCCTTCGCGGAGCTGGACACCACGGGAAGGGCGGACTCCATTCTCCGGAGTCACATCCTGGGGAGCACCAACTGCAGTACGGTTGCGGAACTGAGCATGGAGTTGAGCCGGGAACAGGATGTGGCCATTTTGAAGGTCTATGACCTGCGAGTTTTCGTCAGCAGTTCCTCCAGGGTGGAGTGCGCGGGCACGGCCAGGTGGAGCCAGGGCGACGACTCGTCCATCATCGTTTTCGTGGAGCATGACGGGGATGGGGACAACTTCTATGGCTACCGTTCCCGGACCAGGGGCTTCAACTGACCTGGCGCCAGGGCGGTATGGGCCTATGGCATTGGCCGGCGCCCCGGCGCAGACCGGAATCCTGTATGGTCAGGAACAGGCCGACGCAATTACGGCGGAGAATCCTGAATACTGGCTGAAGCCGGTATGAAGGTTGTTTTCAGCCCCATTATTGCAAGGCAGTTGCCCCGCCAGTACTCGATCAAATTATGAATTGATGGGAAAGAGGCGATGTAGTTTGGTTCGAGTGTCCTGAATGCCGAAGCTCCGGCTGATGCGGGCTTGAGCTGGTCTTCTCATGTTCCAGGACGTGAATTTCCCGGCAGAGGGAGTCCTCGTCGGCGACACGCTTTCTGAGGCAACTTCGGGAGAACGTGCTGTATTCGATCTCCGCCATGTTTAGCCAGTTGCCAGGCCTGGGGGTGTAGTGGAACTCCAGGCGCCACGCCACCGCCGCCAGTAAACGATCAGGGGTGGGTAAGTGCATAGAGATACCAGCCAACGTAGCCAAGCTGACCGTCCAGGTAATTCTCAGTGGGGGTGAGGTAAACCACATTCTCGGCCACTGCCATGCGCTGCCCCAGGCCAACTTTCGCCTGGTAGCTCCACAGGATTTCCCCAGTTTCAGAATCCAGAGCAGACACCCCTGTTACATTTCTTTCTCCTGTTCCATCAACGTAGCTGGCATAAACCGTTCCGTCGGCCAGGAAGGGGTCGAGAGCGCTCCTGGCAGGGGAGCGCCAGCGCACCTCACCAGTGCCGCCATCTACGGCATATACGTGCCCTCGGCTGCCGATATGACCGGACGCGAAAACCAGTCCTTCACTTGCGCCCAAGCGCAAAATCCCACTCACTTCTTTGTTCTCCCAGAGCAGTTCGCCGGTACGAGCGTCCAATGCGTAGAGCGGGCCCTCAAATAAACCTGCCAGGTAAACAGTGTCACCGTCCAAGACGGGCGAATGGCTAACTCCGGGTAAGATCTGGTACTCCCATACCATTCCCCCATTGGTTGAATCCAGTGCACGAACAATACCGCTGTCTGTGACCAGATACACGATCCCGTTTGAGACGGCAGGCTCCGAGAACGTCTGGTCAAAAACTTTGCCGCCTTCAGCGGAAATGGAGTATGACTCGCTACTTGCCTTGTGTTGCCAGAGAATGTCCCCGGTAGAGGCATCCAGTGCGTATAGGGAACCCGTTAACGAACCGACGAATGCCACTGGGCCATCCAATAAGGGAGAAAATGAGGCATGACCATCCAATCCCTGGGCCCAGACAAGTTCGCCGGAAAGGGCATTCAATGCGACGACCTGATCATCCGCGACTAAATACACGAACCCCCCGAGGACTTTCAGGGGCTCGGAGACCTCGCCATCGGCCCTGTGTCTCCAAATCTGCTCTCCTGTTGCGGCTTTCAGGGCATAAACGGAACCATCCCAGGATCCCGCGTAAACGACGTCTTCAACCACGACCGGCGACGCGGTAATCCAACCACCTGATTTATAGCTCCACTTCAGCTGACCGGTTCGGGCCTCCAATGCGTGCAGGGAGTTGTCTTTTTGGGTTACGTACACGGTTCCATCCCTGGCGACCGGGGCCGACGCCAAGTCATCCTCGACGGGAAAAGGTACGCGCCACAGCAATGTCACCGACGATTGCTCAACTTCAGCCTGTGGGGCGTTCTCCGTGTGGGGTGACGACTGCCCGTGAAGGTCGCTTCCCCAGCATATGATCTCACCATCGGTGAGAAGCCCGCATGTGTGGTTTGCGCCGCTACTGATTGATGAGAACTCTTCCCCCTGAGGGGGCGACGATTGACCATACTCGTCACTCCCCCAGCAGACCGCCCTGCTATCTTTCCGAACCGAACAAGTATGGGCCCAACCGCTGCTGACCGAAACAAACTCCTTGCCTTGAGGGGGCGATGCCTGCCCGGACTCATCATTGCCCCAACAAAACAGACTTCCTTCCGCATTCACCGCACAAACATGGGCCAATCCACTGCTGATGTGCGTCAATTCTCCGTGAACTGAATCTCCCTGGGTTAGCTGGTTTCCGTCAATACCCAGACCGCTACACTTTGGGTCGCCGCCCACAAGCAGTCCACACCGGAAAAAGGGGCCGTTGCTGATAGATGAGTAGTTGCCATCCAGCATTTCCGGATGGCCGTAAACCTCGCCCCAGCAAAATGTCACTCCGTCCTCACGTATGCCGCAACTGCTCAAAAAGCCCACGTCAATGGACGCGAACATCTCTTCCGCCGGATACGCAGCCGCCAGGTTCTCCGAGCCCCAGCAGTTGACGAAACCATCTCTTGTGATCCCGCAACTATGCAACGAACCGCTGGCAACAGTGACCAAAAGCTTACCCGCAGGAGGCGACGCCTGGCCAAAGTCGTTCAGGCCCCAACATGAGACTGTGCCGTCGTCGCGCAGTGCGCAGGTATGGTTCTCCCCACTGCTGATTTCAACGAACTGGATGCTGGCACCGCCTTCGCAGGCTGACAGAAAGAATGACAGAACTGAGAGCGATAAGAGAGCAGCCAGACTTCTCCAACTAAGGCAAACCACTATCTACCGTCTCCAAGCTTTGGTATCTTTCTTCCACATCGGTGGTAACGTGGCCGGTCCATCAGTGTCTCATCCAGTTCCACTCGGCGAAGCGCCGCTGGACGTGGAACACCGTGCCCTGGGACACGTCCGGTGCTCGAGCCACCCTGGGCGCCAGCCAGCGCTCGCCGGCCTTGAACATAAGGCGGACCCGGTTGATAACCCAGGCAGAACCCTTACCTGCCCGGGCCAGGGGCTTCAACTGACCTGATGCCAGGTCAGGATGAGCCTATGGCATTGGCCGGCGCCCCAGCGCCGGCCGGGATTTGGAACTGGCTGGTTCAAGGCAACCCAATTACGGCCAGGGATCCCGGATACAGGCTTCTGCGGGTCTGACGGCTACTATCCGCCCCATCACTTCAGGGTAGTTGTACCGCCAGGTCAGCCCAGGCTGGGGTTGGCTCTGTTCTCGCGGTAACAGATTCTTCAGCGCCTTCAGATTACGGACGCCAGGTGACTACCGCCGGAGGTGGCTCCTGTAGCCGGACTGTATCAGAAATCGGGGCAGTAGCTGGGTGGGGCAGTAACTGGGCGCACAAGTAAACATGAGTCATCCCGAATTTTGGGAAGATCCAGAAACTGGTTTGGGATGAACC
>JAPPJA010000565.1 GCA_028874675.1 Chloroflexota bacterium | reverse complement strand
CGGAGCAGGTTCCTGGTTCCATGGACTGTAGAATTCCCATTCTTCGTCAACGTCACAGAACCTGAACCCTGAGCCTTTCAGTAGCTTCTTTACCCGCCTCGCGGTATCTGTTAGCTGTAGCACTTTTTGGTAGTCGCGCAGGTCAGGCACTTCGGTTCCCGCCTGCATGTATCCATCATGTTGGACAATCAGTGATGGCAAATCCATCACGAGTCCAGACCCAGCCGACTCCTTTAGCACGAGGCTGAACTTGTTGTACTGAATGGTGTATCCGCATCGGGCGTGCATTATTGTTTTCGGGTCTCGTCGGGCTCTGTTCAGGGCCCTTATCACCTCAGCTTCTGTGACTATGCGTTTCTTTACCTCGATGATGCCCGCACTCGCGTCGGCACACCATTTCCGCACGTCGTCCGACACGCGCAGTTCCATCTGCACATTATCACGACCGGCGAAATTCTTCGCAGACGGGAGATAGCGGGATGTGGTGACAAACATGCTATTGGCAGCGCCCTCAGCCTCCTTCACCCCATGCAGAGCTTGAACGGCCTGCAGTCCGATTGGGTTGTTCTTGCCGTGCTTCTTCACTTGCACCAACGTCAGTATATCCCCGATAGGGTCGCGCTGGAGCAACCGTATATCTACTCCCCCGTCGGCACGTCCTGGTCCGAGTTGGGTCTCGAACCCCTGGGCCTGCAATAACTCGGCGACCAACATCTCGAACTGCCGCCAATCCAGCTTGGTAAGCTGATCCGAATTCTTGCTGAAGTGCTCGTAGAGCTCGGAGTTCAGCGCATCGAAGTCACCCTGAATCAGACTGCATATCCACTTCCACCTCATGTACTCCTTGAATCTCTGAAAGATGAGGCCATCTTTTCGCTCCATTGGGACGATATTGAGGCGGTCTACGTCAAAGGTTTCTCCGTAGAAGCCATGTCCTTCGATTAATCGCTGGCATTCGTCCGAGAGACGTTGCGCCTCCTGAGTATCATGGATAGCCCCAATTCCAGGATGGATCACCAATTCGGCGAGGTCTCCCTCGCCACGTAGTGTGGTCACTGTCGGCGCGCCGGTTTCCAAATCAAAGCTCTTCACGACCCTCTGGAAGCATGCGTCGTACCAGAGATCGTTTTGCCTTGCCCACGTTTCTACGGCAACTTCAAGATTGTTGATTCGCTTTTCAAGTTGCTTATCGAAAAATGGCCGGGCGACGTTTTTGACACCCAATTGATACCTCTCTGGGACTCTCATACCAGCTCATTCCTACCTGGAAGAGGCGTTATGTACTAAGAAACGCGTGGGCGTGTGTATGTGTCCAATCGCATCGCCCCTGAAACCAACTTCGGCAGCAGCGCATCCCGCTGGGCTGCCAAAGCGCAGGATTCGCGTTCATTGGTCACGATCCTCTCAAAAAGCGACTGAACTCGTGCGTCGAATTGCGCCAGCACCCTTTCGTGCGGCATGACAAACCCGATTTTCCGGAAGTTGCTCTTGCTAATTTCAAGGAAAGTGGAACCATTTGCGTGGTTCACGATTTCGTCGTGGAATACTTGGCTCCAGTGCAGCATGAAATGGTTAGAGACGGCCTTCCCGGGTGGAACCGCGATAAAGCCCTGATTGATTGCCACCGGCATCTGGCAAATTGCCAAGTAACCGATGGGAGCCCGCGATGACAGCAACAGCGTGCCTGCCGGCAAAAGCCCAGAGGGAATCCTGGCTAATCCAATGTTCGTAACCTTCCGTTCGGTGTCCAAAATGACAGGTGAGCGCAGAATAGAAAGGTCTTTCGGTGTAGCCCAGCAGTGCGTTCCGCCTTCCCAATAATCGGATATCTTGGTACTTGGTGTTGTTCCTCCAACAACATCGATAACCTCCCCCAGCGCCTTCACCTCCCACCCCTCCGGTATCTCGCCCAACTCCGAGTCCACCAGCCGGTCGGGGAACAGGTCCCACAGCTCCGGTGGCAGGTAGGGTTCCCGGCCCTCCAGCTTGGCGCGGACCGGGCCGAAATCCACGAACCAGTCCTGGAAGACGGCCCGGGCCATCGCCTCCAGCGTCTCGTTCGACCGCCGGTTCAGCTCAATCTTGTCGTCCAGCGCGCCCAGGACGTGGGCGATGGCTCGCTGCTCCGATATGGGTGGAAGAAGGATTTGCAGATGGTCCAGACAATCCACTGGTACCCTTTGGCGTCCCGAAGTGCCTGTCATTTGGCCGATAGCGTAGTTGCGGACTTCCTTCCATTGGGTTAGGTAATAGGCAAAGTCGTTATCCGTAACGCCTAAACGACCACGAATGACTATGAATTCAGTTGAGCCGTGCGCTTCTAGATTGTCTCCGATGGCCTGATAGCGGGCGATTTTCCCGTTCTCCAAGCATGGAGTAATGCGAGCCATCAGCGTGTCGCCGCTCTGGAATCTGGAGCCGCTACCCTTGAACTCTCGCTCCTCAGCAGAGAGAGTGATTCTTGAATCGGGGTTCACGGATGCCATATCTACAAAGGGATAAACCGCGCCACGTCTCAGCCGGACCGTCGGATTGACTTCTACCGCTTGGCTGAATGGCGTTTCGCTCCACGCGCCCGAAGTAACGGTGAACGCCACTCGCCGGCCATTCGCACCGTCCTGCACAATCACGTAGTCCCGCTTTATCACCTCTCGGAAGCTCTCGGATATGGAGTGCCAGTCGAGCACGTCTACTCGTATGGGCAGTTCGGAGTCCTCGAAGGCTTCCTTTAGGCGACCGAGCGTCCTCCGGTCCAATGGTCCACTTCCGACAATGGCGAGGTCGAGGTCCGAGTAATCCTTCGCCGTCCATGTCGCGCGGGAGCCGAAGGCTCGCACCTCGGATTCCGGCACATGCCCGTCTAGGATGCGCTCAACCGTCGCGAGGTGATTCGGGTTCAGGTCAATCATTGCGAGCTTCCAATGCCTGTAGGAACCGTTGCGCGTCGTGTGCAAACTCCCTCGTGGCCCTGTAGACCATCATGGCCCTCTCTTCGTCGTAAATGTGGGTGGTGGCGTTCCTCGCTTCATGGTGCTGCATCCACAGGTCCACGTCGGGAATGAGGCGGTTTTCGGCGGCAAGGCGAAACAGCTGACGTCTGGTAACGCCGTCTGCAACTTCAGGGTTGACGTAGGCGCTCAGCCACCGAGCCATCAGCTTCCAGGAAAGTTCGTAAGTGACCTCGAAGTTCTGGATGACCCCTGAGCGGATTCCGTTCCGCTCGACATCGCTCAACTGCCCCATACGAGCGTCGTTCTCGCTCACCGCCAGCAGGTCCGTTAGCGCCTTTATGGAGTTTCGCAAGCTATCCAGTTCGAGCGGCATGATCTTCTCCGTTGCTAGTGGTCACGTTCCAGCCAATTGATCCAATCAAGTTGGGCTACATCCAATTCATGGCTACTCTCATTTGTTTTGCCACTCAGATCCTCATAGGTGATATGCGCAGTGAAACTACGGAGCGGCGGAGACGCCAACAGTGACGGTCCAATACCGAAGAACGATTGAATACGCTCACCTTGAGGAAGCAAGTCTGTTCCTCTTCCGCCTGATTGATTCGTGAATGTTGACGACACATCATGAGCCGAAAAGTCATTCATATCCCCTTCAATCGTGAATTCAATATTCTTTGCTGGCCCACGCCCCACATTCGCCAGTACAAAATTGATGGTGTGCGGCTGTTGAGAGTCGGTTGCCAGATACGCAACGACCTTGGGCTCGCTGCCTGACTCTCGCATCAGACGATTTTCGTTCGCCAGGGTTTTTGTTAGCCATGCTGTGATGATGGCAAACACTGCAATGACGACCGTTGCGACCGCCGAGATGAGCCCATGGTTGGCATTCAACCACTCAATCCAACTCATGTTCATCTCTAAGTCCATGAATCTCCCCGATTCGCACCAAACCCAGTCGCGTCAGGTTCTCCTCGATGGCCGCATCCAGCCGCCGGCCATCGGCCTGCTGCTCCCGCCATTGGGCGGTCAGGCGCGCCATCTTTTCCTCAAAGGGTTCGCCGTCGTCGGGCTGCGGCTCAGCGCCCTCGTAGCGGCCAGGCGTGAGCACATGGCCGTGCCGGCGGATTTCCTCCGGCGATGCGCTCTTGCAAAAGCCGGGTACGTCGGCATAGTCGCCTTCTTCTGTGTCGCCCCGCCAGGCATGATAGGTATCCGCAATGCGGGCGATGTCCTCGGCGGACAGGTTCCGGTGGGTGCGGTCGGTCATGTAACCCAGCTTGCGGGCGTCGATGAACAGCGCCTCTCCGGGATGTGCTTCCCCGGCCCTGCGACCCTTGCGCAGGAACCAGAGGCAGGCCGGTATCTGGGTGGAGCGGAACAGTTGTCCCGGCAGGGCGATGATGCAGTCCACCAGTCCCGCCTCGACAATGCCCTTGCGGATTTCCCCCTCACCCGACTGGTTGGAGGACATGGAGCCGTTGGCCAGCACGAACCCCGCCACGCCCCGGGGCACCAGGTGGTAGAGGAAGTGCTGCACCCAGGCGAAGTTGGCGTTGCCCACCGGCGGCGCTCCGTACTCCCACCTCTTGTCATCCCGGAGTCGTTCGCCGCCCCAATCTGAGACGTTGAAGGGCGGGTTGGCCAGGATGTAGTCGGCCCGCAGATCCGGGTGCCGGTCGTTGTGGAAACTGTCGCCCTGGGCAATTTGACCCTCGATGCCCCGAATGGCCAGGTTCATCCGTGCTAATCGCCAAGTGGTGTAGTTGGACTCTTGGCCGTATATAGAAATGTCCCCCTTGGCCCGGCCGCCGTTGCCGTTGCCCGTAGCGTGGGCGCGGATGAACTCCACCGACTGGACGAACATCCCGGAGGAACCGCAACACGGATCATAGACCCGGCCCTGGTACGGTTCCAGCATCTCCACCAGCAACCGCACAACCGAGCGGGGCGTGTAGAACTCGCCGCCCTTGCGTCCCTCGGCCAACGCGAACTGCTCCAGGAAGTACTCGTACACCTGCCCCAGCACGTCGTTGGCCTGGGCTTCGGCGCCGCCGACCCTGATGTTGCTCACTAGGTCCACCACCTGGCCCAGCCTTTGCTTGTCCAGGGCGTCCCGGCCGTATTCCTTGGGCAGCACCTCCCTGAGCGCCGGATTGTCCCGCTCAATGGCGGTCATGGCGTCATCCACCAGGCGGCCGATTGTGGGCTGGCGGGCCTGGGCTTGCAGCACAGGCCACCGGGCTTCGGGCGGCACCCAGAAGATGCTCTGGGCGCGGTACTCGTCCGAGTCCTCCGGGTCGGCGCCCTGTTCCAGCTCGGCATCCAGCTTGGCGTAGGCTTCCTCGAAAGCGTCGGAGATGTACTTGAGGAAAATGAGCCCCAGGACCACGTGCTTGTACTCGGCGGCGTCCATGCTGCCCCGCAGGGCGTCGGCCATGCGCCAAAGCTCAGCGCGGTAGTCCGTCACGGCGTCGCTGACGGATGATGCGGTCTCGGCCTTGGCGTCGTTTCGTTTACGTCTTGCAGTGGCCATAGTGATTTACTTTTCGACTTGCCTTTGGAGCCTCAGCAGGCCATCCCACGCCTGAGGTTCCCGCCTTCGGAACCGTAGCCGTGTTGTACAGAAATCGGCGAGTACTCCCACATTCGTTGGGATCCTCAGCGATTGAAATAGTAAGAAGGAGCCCTGCGACTATCCGAATCACAAAGGACGTGAGCTAACCGCTATTCCTTGTCAAACAGCAGGTACAGAGTGGAGACGACAAACCCGAAGCAAGTCAGCGCTCCACCCGCGAGAAAAACATGGAACAAGAGATCGGAGGCCCCACCATGCCGCGCCGATTCCAGGGTGATCCATAAGACAACAATCCCGGAGAGATAAAGCACGGCGGCAAGTACGCCGATGAAGTCAAGGAATGTCACTTGCCGTTGATAGCTGAAAAACATATCGTCCTCTGGATTGGACATCGCGCCGCAATTTTCGCCGTCTCTTTTTGGGCCTACGCGTTGGCGTGGCGCTAAATTCAGTTTACCAAGATCCGTTCGCAACGTCATCAGCATCACGCTGTCCAGCTGCGCTTGCTGCGCCAACACCACGTTTCCCACATTGACGCTCACTGGTGCCGGGTAGGCCACTATTCCTGTTCTCAACTGGGAACATCGCCGCGTTCGTGGTCAGCCTCGGAGGTATCGACATCTTCGGTGCTTGACGACTCGTTCGCCCGCCGTCGTTCCAATTGCTGCTCACTGCAACCAGTTTCCTCAGCCCATCAACTCCGCCAACTGCCAGGTCTGGATTTCGCCGTCCCATTCCTCAGGATTTTCGCTGTTGCCCACTCCGCTTGCATCCCCAGAGTCCAGCAGCGCCTGCCGCATCCACCGCGAAACCTGCCGGATGCAGCAGCAGAAGGCCAGGGTGCGATAGTCCACTTCCGCTGAGTCGAATCGGCGGGAGGCCCTGAGCCAGTACGCTGACGCGGGCTGCACGAGTTACACGGGGTATCGGGGACATTGTAGATTAGGACAGCTCCGGTTCCCACTGGTGACGCCCCTTTGGTCCAGTCCTATAGGTGAGGGCCCTCCGACAAAGCCCGGAAAGACTTATTTGGAATAAGGAGAACCAGCAATGCCCACGCATCACTATCAACCCAATAGCACACTCCAGGGTTCCCACAGTCTGCTGAAGGGAGGCGACACCTTGCGCCGCCGGGGATTCAAGAACCTGTCCGGGGGGCAAGACGGTATTCTGGACTATTTCTACTACACTATCGTCAGCACGGAGCTATACCTGACCTTCAACCTACTGGACAATGCGCCTGCCGCCCCGCGACTTCCCTGTCCGTCGGAACGGCCTATGCTGCAATCCAAGGCAGAGGCGCGGCTACCAGACTGGCAACCCGATTGTGTGGGCCGCCCAAATGAACATCCCGCCTTGGCGCTGGTTCAGTTACTTTGGCCCATCCTCGGTGAAAATGGGTAGCGTCTCTCCAGGCGGGGTTATGACGGACGCATCCCCTGGGCCTATCTCGGCCAATACCTTCCCGTCGGCATCGCATATGTGATGCCTCTTGTTCCCGTTTTCATCCTCCCCAGTGCAGACTTCCGGTTCGTCGTGATGGTGTATGACTTCCCACGTCTCGCTGTTCGCCTTTTTGACATGGATTACCCAGGTATCATCTGGAGCGGCCGGCAAGTCATCGTCCTTTCGCAGATGGGCCCTGTTGGTCTCTCTTACATTGTCTAGGAAGCCCATAACCCCGTCTAGCGTCGCCGAATGTTCCTCACTTTCCGGCACAGTGATTTCGGCGGCGGAGATCACCTCTTCCTCGAAGTTATGCCAATGGACCCGCACCTCGTCATGGGACTGAGTACCTGCCTTTTCGGCCACGCCGTCATAGAGCTTCTCGATAGCCATTGAGCGAGTCGCCAATGCGGGATATATGTTGTCCCAGTAGTGGTCTGCCCCGACGGAGTCAATGTATCCTTGAGTGTACCCGTCAAGCTCGCCGCGTTCGTAAGCTTCGCGCGCCCACTCTTTGCTCTCCTCCAGCTCCTCGTCGGTTACTTCGTGGCCGAGTTCCGTGGCTTTCTGATGCAGGACGTGTTCCTGTATCAAACTTGCCAGGGCAGCGTTCTCATCACCCCATTCGATGACCAGGTTGTGTCGGTCTTGAAGGTAATCGGTTGGCAGGTCAGCGTCCTCGCCCAATCCTTGCAGTTCCTTTTCTGCCATCTGCTTCATGTGTCGAAGATGCAGCACTGCTTGATGTAATTCCCGCGCGCTAATCGACATGTCTCCGGCGGTGGCGACCACCGAGTCGTCCTCACTCGATTCCGATGCCGTTGCCTGACCTCTCTGGTAGTCATCTGACCAAAAGGTGCCGGCGCCAACAGCCACGCCTCCGGTGATCAAGGCAGCGACCACGAGCAGTACCACCAAGGAAGTTCGTGTCGCTATCTTTAGCTTGAATATACTCATAGCCCATAGCCCATAGCCCTTTCTTTTGCACTGGATAAGTGCCGGAATCTACCAGAGTGTCCACTCAGATTCTAGGTTGACTCCTGAGGCGCAATGTCCCCCGGAGCATAACCGGAACCCGTAGGTGCCCTTCGCAGTCAAGCTCTCGCTGTTAACCACCACCCTTGTAATGTGGTTAACTCCACCCTTGCGATGCCATCCCTGGGGTATGAATGCGGAGTCTGGCCTAAACACCCCGTTCGGGATGCGGAACAGGAAATCGCCATCTTGATAATAGTAAATGTTGGTAAACGGGTCGAAGACGTTACTCCCGTTGTCCCATATCATGTCGCTGCGGTGGTGGTTGATGGTATTGGCCGTTTCCGTACCTGTAGCCTCAGCCGAAACTCCGGGGGACTCGCGCGTTATCCAAGCGCTGGCACCCCAATAGTTTATGTTGTACCGCTGAGGCGCGGCGCCTGGTATCCCCGCAATGACGATCCTATCGATGTTTACCCGGGCGCTTCCAGCTTCCACCATTCCCACGGTCAAGCCGCAAACAAAAACAATGGCCACGTCACCGATAGCGGCCCAGATTTGGTTGGGCCATTTAATTAGCTCTCGCATTGTGGCTTCCTGTTCCCTTGCGTTTTCGTGCGTGATCCGAGAATACGCCTCTTGCATCACCCGGTCAATCTTCGAGGGACTTTCGACGAAAACGAGCGCTGATGATTTTGTGGCGCCTACTTTCTCCATATATCAAGATCAAAATCGCCGCACCAAACTCGCCTGCTTGACCCGGCCCAACTTCCTCCCAGGCATTCAGCCACCAGCTGAGGCAAACGGCTCTCCCATCGTCAGCCATCTGGGTTTTCCTACCTGCGCACGGTGGACCGAGCCCGGTCCACTCGGTTGATGCTTTGCTCCCTTTTGGTCCGCAACTACCGCCATTCAGCTAGCAGAGCTGCCGAGCCGAAAAATGTCAATCTGTTACCGTCCAAAGATTTGTCCCTATCAAATTTGGACCAAAAATATCTGGATGGCCGGATCAACACCCTTTGCGGCCCATTGAAGATACTGAACCACTACCGCTTCAGAAGTGGCCATTGCTGCCGGTCGATGTTCCGTTGGACATTGCACTATGGCCAGGTTGCTGGCGAAAGGGTAGCCACTTTACTGACACTTTGCCAATGACGGCGGCGGCTTCCGGCTGTTACGCTGGAATCATGGCATTCTCACGAGAGCGCATCCTGGACTCCCTGGCCCGGCTGCCCTTCATCGACGCGGGGGAACTGGCCTTGATCCTGGGGGAGCCGCTGGCGACGGTCCACCGCTCCCTGATAAACCTGCTCGCCGACGGCCTGGCCCAGCGGGTGAGCCACGGCACGGCCCATCTTCCCTCCAGCCACCGCTACTACCTCACGAAGAACGGCATCGCCGAAGCTGCCGACGTCCTGGACTACTACGCTCCCTCAGACTTCGTGCGGGCCTACCCGGTGTCCCGGCAGTGGCTGGCATTGCTCATCCGCC
>JAPPJA010000468.1:1008-9478 GCA_028874675.1 Chloroflexota bacterium | reverse complement strand
GACCGCCAGGATGCCCCCCAGCGCCATGCCCTTGAGGCGTCCAAGCTGCAGGTGACGCCAGGTTGTCAGGAGAACAAAGGTAAGCAGAATGGGAATTATGGCATTGACGGTTACTATGGCATCCTTGGGGTCCAGGAACAGGAGGAGCACCGGCGCCACCACCAGCCCCATGCCGAAGCTGACCGTGCCCATGATGGTCGCCCCTGCCAGCACCGCCAACAGGGCAATGAGAAGCTCGACCCCCGTCAGCAAGGGTCCCTCAACGGGCGGGAGGAATACCTGGGCTCAAACTTGGCAAGAGCAGACCCGAAGTAGCGGACCTGTGCTAGGGCTTCCAGAAGTCCAGCAAGTACTCGAAAGTAGTACCCATGGTGATGTAGTTGGAGGGCCAACCGAAGATACCAACCCGATTAACTATATTGGTGCGGTCCCAGATTATCGTGTTGCGCAACTCGTACCCAACTGACCGGAGCGCTTCAACTACGGCAGTATGGATAGTGATGCGCCGATTGTCCAGCCACATATCGGGCACGTCAATTACGCAGTGGCCCCGTTCCTTCAGCAGAGGAAACAGCCCGCCGTATATGTCTGCCATGGCTTCCTGGTAGGCTTCCAGGTCGAGAATGCCCAGGTCCCGGGCATCCTGGCTGTACTGTTCTGTCTTGAGGTACTGGTCGTTCTTCCGTTCCGACCCTCTGCGGCTCTTGTTCAGTCGCGGCCGGTTCAGCAGATTCGCATAGGGGGGAGAGGTCAAGACCAGGCTTACAGACTCAGGCGCCAGGTGCTCTTCAATGGACCGGGCGTCGCCACAGACTGCCAACTGGGTGGAAAGCGCCGGCTTGTCCATGCTGTGCAGGCGGTCGTGGCACAGGTCAATGTAGTCGTCCTTGAGGTCAAACCCTATGGCGTTGCGGTTAAGGTCCCGCGCGGCAACCAGCGTGGTCCCGCTGCCAACGAAGGGGTCCAGTACCAGTTCGCCTTCGTGGGTGAACAGGGAAATGCAGCGGGATGCTAGAGCTATGGGATAAGTGGCGGGATGCGCGTTCTTGTCCCGGATATCCCTGGACTCGTAATGGAACTGCCATACCCCCAGTTGGGATTTGATCCACTCCTTGGCGGTCATGCAATTGATGTGCTTTGGCGGGCATTCGCAGAGTCTTTCGGTCCCCAGGTTGAGTGCAACTCCGCTCCGTTCAGCTAACATTGCCATAGATTCTTCACCACCCCTCACTAATCCTCAAGACATTGCCGCTTGCGTTCTATCAGTTCCTGAACAGCCCAAGTTCGGACGCTACCTGCAGCGCTCTTTCCACCTGGACCACCGGGGGCCCATTCCTCTGGACTGAAATCTCTACCCTCTGGGCGGGGGTTACGGTGAAAGCCCGCTCCCCGTCCAGGGCCACCGTACTGAAACGTGGTTCCAGTTCGACCCGATTACCCTCGGTCAATCTCTCCCACCGGGATATGCTTACTTCAGTTACCATGCCCGGAGCAATCGGCGCCGAAACGGTAACCTCTTCCGAAATGCCGTTGCCCCGTTCCCCTGCCGTTCCAGGCCGGGGACCCTCCGGCTCGGCCAACACGTAGCGCAGCCCTCCGGAATCGTTCATCGAAACCCTCTGAAGCCTGGCGCCCACGGAAGAAAGACCGATGGACGCGGGCTCGGCTCGGGTCAGAAACACTTCGAACAGGGTCGCCAAATCCCAGATTGCCCGGGTTGCGACGTAACGCTCTCTGGACAGGGCTACATCTACAAGGGCCAGGTCCCGGTATTCGTCATCAACATAGACCGCCAGGGTCTTGCTCACCACCGAAACCCACTCCTGCTGCAGCCTTCCGTTCGCAACCAGGCCGGCGACCAGGCCCGCCAGCGTACCCTCAACCATTTGGGGAAAGACGTTGTTGGTACCAGTGGAAATAGGGACCACCGGAATGGTCGTGCATCCGCACGCCACTGCCCGATTGGTGCCGTCGCCGCCCAGGGTTACCAGGCAGGAAACACCCATTTGGCCCATCAGCTCTGCCGCCCTTACCGTATCCCCTTCGGTGTAGTAGTAAGGCATTTCCAGGAGAGAAACGTCGAGCGATAAGTGAGAGTCGTCTCGAGCCCGCTGGCAAAGGTGTGAACTGTCGGGCATGGCTATGACTTGCTCGATACCCGTTGACTGCAGTCCCACCAGGACACGCCGGACGATGTTCACCTTTTCCCAGTCGGGTATTACTCTTCCCTGGGCTACCAGGCGCCGGATGTCCTTGCTTGCCGCCGGATTAGCGATGATGCCGACCCTGGTCAAAGAGGTTGTCCTTCCCGCCGGCTAACAGGGTCATCGCGTACTTCCGGCGCCGCTTTGCTATAATCACTGGAATTGTAGATAGTATTGAATTTTGGCGTCAATTTAAAATTTGTTCGAGAATTGACCAAAATTGAAGCTGTCCCAACTTTCCAGGAGGTGACCCAGGCATGAACAGGGAACTGGCGTTCAAGTCGGCAACGGAACTGCGTCAACTGATTGATTCCCGTCAAGTCTCTTGTGTTGAACTTACGGAAGGCTTCTTCAGCAGAATTGAGAACTTGAACCCCCAGCTCAACGCTTACCTGGCGCTGTGCCAGGACGCGGCAATGGAGGAGGCCAGAAAGGCTCAGGACGAGGTTCAGCGGGGCGCCTCCCGGGGCCCGCTCCACGGCATTCCGGTTTCCATCAAGGACCTGGAAATGACCAGGGATGTTACCACCACCCTGGGCTCAGCCATTTTTCGAGACCGGGTCCCCGAAATCGACTCGGTGGTAGTCGAGCGAGTAAAGGGTGCGGGCGCAATCATCCTGGGGAAGACCAACACTCCCGAGTTTGGCCTGTCGGGAACGACGGAAAACAAGCTGGGCGAACCCTGCCGAAATCCATGGGACATTGACAGGACTCCTGGCGGGTCCAGCGGCGGCGCGGCCGCCGCGCTGGCGGCGGGGCTATGCACGCTGGCTACCGGCAGTGACGGAGGGGGTTCCATACGCATACCCGCCAGCTTTAGCGGGCTATTTGGCATCAAGCCGACTCAAGGCCGGGTACCCAGATATGGAGGCTACGGGTTTCCGGCGGCTAACCACTTTTCCCAGTCCGGACCCATGTCCCGCACCGTAGCCGATACGGCTCTGCTCTTGCAGGTCCTATCCGGGCCGGATCTCCGTGATCCAGTCTCCATGCGCGAATCGCCACCGGACTTTTTCGAAGGGCTGGAGAAGGGGGTGGATGGCTGGCGAATCGCCTGGAGCGCAGACTTCGGTTATGCGGGAGTTGATCCTGACGTTGTGCGAATCTGCGAGTCGGCGGCAAGAGTATTCGAAGAATTGGGCGCAATAGTCGAAACGCCCAACCTGGAGATCGAAGACCCCTTTGAGGCCTTCTGGGACGTCTTTTCCACTGCTTCCTATACTTCCTACGGGCATCTGCTCGACGAGCGCCGGGAGGACTTTACCTATTACGGCTTGAGGGCCTTCGATAACGGCGCCGGAGTCACCGGGGCGGATCTCTCCCGGGCGCTTCTGCGAGTTGACCAGCTGCGGCGACAGATGGAGTTATTCTTCGACAACTACGACCTGCTTCTGTCTCCCACCATGGCGGTACCCGCATTCCCAATAGAGCAACGCCCGGAGGTCATTGGCGGCAAGCAGGTTGACCCGTTCTGGGGTTACCTGCCCTTTACCTTCCCGATTAACATGACGGGGCAAACTGCGGCCAGCATTCCCTGCGGCTTCGCAGAAGAGCCGGAAAACGCCGGCATGCCCATTGGCCTGCACCTGGTAGGGCCCCGGGGATCCGAGGCCAGGGTACTACAGGCCTCCGCCGCCTTCGAACGTGCCAGACCGTGGGCGGAAAAACTGCCTCCAATCTCCTGACTTCCACACCTTGTCGCTATTTCCGTAAGGCGCCTCGGGGAACATATTCCCGGGGCCCTTGCTCTTTGGCGCCGCAGGAGCAACTGCCAAAGGCCGCCTAAGCTGAACCTCAAGCTGGAAAGAGCTAACCTCGTAACGCAAAGTTGACCGTATAGAAGCTATGTGTTAAAAGAATGCACTTCTCAGAAAGGTATTATGCATTGCGTTACAAAGTATTTAGTGTTGCGATACATCGGCTAGTAAAGGTCAGGGTCTTGTCATTCCCGCTGGCTGTTCTCGTCGGAATTCTGACCTTGCATCTAGCCGCTGATCAATCTTCCGTTGAAGCGGTTTCGCGGGAGGCGGAACCGAATTCCCTGATATCCCGCCTCACCCATGCAGAGCGGCCAGCATTGCAGGGCACCGAGCTGGCATTCCCTTCCGATGCCGCCGGGCTTTCAGCCTACTACCGCCGGGAGAAGGACGGCTCAAACAGTCTGGACAAAGACACTGTGGATGATCATATTTTCGGACCCCTCGAGTCCGGTGTGAACACCACCCTTGCGGCTCCCGCGAAGTTGGTTGACGTGGGCAACAACTTTACGGTTGCCTCGCTTTCGCTCAAGAATATCGATTCCCTGACATCTTCGGTCAATCTCTACTATGACGACGAGGGGTGGATAGTAGCATATCTGCCTATGGACGAGCCTGCTTCCCAAATCTGGCAGGCCAAGGACATTGATTGGGAGACTCCGCTAATCACGGACATAAACGACAATACCCTGCTGGACGCGATAAACGTTGTAATAGATGAGGCGCTGGAAGAGACGGCCATTGACCACGACGATGCTGGTCTGGGGTACTACCACTGGCAACATTCGGAGGCGGACAACTTCCTGATGCTGGCCGTCTCCAATGAAGAGCGCGGCGAGTACCCCGTTCAACTGGCGGTACCGGACTCCCTTACCGTCAACGAGGTGTCGTCCACCATGTGGATCTCCCAGGGGACCAATCCCCAGGCTCCCTGCGCCAAGGTCACGGTGGATGACACCGACGTTATCGCGGAAACCTGCACAAAGGGAATCTATAGCGCGACCACCAGCCTCACCAAATCCGACGGAACGTCAACCCACTCCTGGAAACTGATTCAAACCGAAAGAGATGGCGGGGCATCAGGAGCGCTCCTGATGATTCTCTACTCGAGCAGCGGCTGATGCGCCGGGACTGCAATGCCAGTGCGAGGCGAGCCGCAAGGGTGCTTGTCGCCACAGCGACTGCATTGGTCCTCTCGGGAATGTCTGTCTCACTTGTACCAGCCGCCGCAAATATGCTGGAACCGGCAGCGAGTCCCTTCTCCGCCTTGCAGGAACGCTCTTCGGACGTGGCGGTAACTTCCATAGCCCAACTGGGACCTCCCTTTGCCAATGAGGGAGATGTCGTAGTCATTGAGGTGGGTGTCGCCAACAACGGCAGCGAGACTGAAACCTTCCAGGTGGAGCTGGTGGACGATACGGCCGGCGAAACTGTCTCGACGAAAGGGGTCACACTGGATGGAATGGCATTATCAACACTCAACATGCAGTGGAACACAGAGGGTGCGTCGGGAGGCCCCCCGCCGCCCGGCCCCCCGACTCCAGGGACTGTTCATGCTCTTACAGCAAGGGTAATCCTGGAAGGGGATAGTAACTCCAGCAACAATTCCATGAGCCTGCTGCCCGGAATCTGGATGATTGCGGCGCCGGAGGCCGAGGGTATCACATTTCCGGAGTCGGGCAAATCTCCCGAAGCAATGCATGGAGAAGGCATTGAGCTGGAAGAACCCGCCGTAACGACCATCCCTGGGGACTTGGCTGAACTTCTGGTTGTTTCGGAAGCTGTAAGCGTAAGCGCATCGCTTGTTGATGGGGAGCAGACTACTCCACCCGAGTCCCTGAGTGGCTTCTTCAGCAGCACAACACGCGCAAACGGGGGAGATGGCCTTTCTGCTCCCGGGGTCTCCACCACCCTACAGGGGCTGGAAACCATTCTCGCATCCACGGATCGTCAACCCACTTCCGGGGCCCTGGCCAAGCCTGCCATATCAACTGTAGCGGCCCCACACATTCCAGTAGAGTTTTCCGATACCAACCCTCATTCCCACCTGGCCCTCTCCGGGCCTCAAATAGCCACCAGCGCGGAGCCCCTGGAGCACCTGCATTTCAGGCAGTCCATCCCCAGTCACAACAACGACGTCTCTCCTCCGAGTCTGGAGGTTGTATCGGAAGCTCTGGGCAAACCCTTCGGGAGTGGAGCTGAAGCCAGGCACGAAGACGGGTTCGCTGATCCCCGAATTGGCACTGATGCGGGTGAGGGCGGCCGACTCCTGACTCTATATGAAGAAGCCAGAATCTATTTGGCAACCCTGGCTCCCGAGGTAAGGACGCGGAAGGAACCGCTGCTGTCCGTTTTTCATATCCCGCTGGCCTCTGACTCATCCCGGTCGCTGTCCCTTGAGTCAATTCCGACGCCAAGGATTCCCTCCACCCGGATCAACGCCTGGACGGCACAATCCCTGTATAAGGAGCCAGTGACGGCGCCGGACGCCGCCGTCAGCAAGGAGGAACTGGTGGGCATCTTCTGGGGTGGCAAGGTCGCAACCTATCAGCCCTCAAAGACTTTGCAGGAACCATTCACGGAAGGCAGTGTAAGAGGAAAGGTATTGCTCCAGGGAAGTGATAACAGCCTGGGCGCGTATGTGGAGATAGAGGGGGCGGTCGCATTTGCCGACCGGAATGGCAACTACGTAGCGCCCGTCCCGGATGGTGTTTTCGACCTTTACGTCAGGGCGCCTGGCCACCTTTCCGCCACAGTACCGGGCATTCGCGTGGAGTCTGGACAGACACTGCAAATTCCCACGGTCACTTTGCCATTCGGTGATGCAAACGGCGACGAGTTGGTGGACCTATACGACCTCACCGTGGCCGCCCGAAATTACGGCCAGAGCGCCATCGTCGTATCAGTCCCTTGACTCCTCGCCGTCTCCTCAGGCGATGGCATCCCTTAGCACCTCTACCAGGTGCCTGGCCGGACGTCCCGTTCCATGCTCCACCTGCTGGCGGCATGAAACGCCCATAACGGCCACTTCCCATTCGGTTCCCCGTTCCCGTATGGTGGGGAATAGCGCCTGCTCCCCTATGGACATGGAAATGTCGTAGTGCTCCTTTTCGAATCCAAAGGAGCCGGCCATCCCGCAGCAGCCCGAGTTGATCAACTCCACCTCATAACCCGGTGGAAGGTTCAGTGCGGCCATCGAAGGGGAGGTTCCCACCAGCGACTTTTCATGGCAGTGGCCATGGAACAGTACCTTTTTCCGCAGGTCAGTAAATTCCAGGTCCAGTTCCCCTCGCTCGTGCAGCATTGCCAGAAACTCGTCTATCAGGTAACTGTGTTCCGCCACCTTCGCCGCCCTGCCGTCGCGGCAAAACTCCGGATATTCGTCGCGGAATGTCAGGAGGCAGCTGGGTTCGCACCCAATAATGGGCACTCCCTGGTCGGCAAAGGCGTACAGGCGGTCCACGTTGTACCTGGCGAAAGACGCGGCGTCTTCCAGCATTCCCTTGGATATCATGGGGCGTCCGCAGCATTCGGCCTCGGCCAGTTGCACCCGGTAGCCCGCCGCCTCCAGCAGCTCTACGGCGGCGATGCCGATTTCCGGATAGTTGTAATTCATAAACGTATCGTTGAACAGGGCGACCGACCCTTTGGGTGTACCTCGCACTCGGGAGGTATGGCGATAATTGAACCACTGCGAAAACGTTGTGGTGGCCAGTTTGGGCAACTGGCGGTTGGGATGTACGCCCAGAATGACGCTGGAGAAAAACTTTCCCACCGGAGTGGAGGCGCCCAGATTTGCCAGGGGGGCAAACCTGCTGCCCATACGGCTGTAGCGGGCGATCTGGGCGAAGAACTTGTTGCGGAACGGCCGCTTGTTGGTCTTGTAATAGTTGTCAAGGAATTCGTACTTCAGCTTGGCCATATCCACGCCCGACTCGCACTCGGACTTGCAGGCCTTGCACTCCAGGCAAAGGTCCATGGCCTGGTACAGACGCTGGTCGGTAATGGTCCCCTCGGGTAGTTTTCCGGACAAAGCCGCCCGCAGCAGATTGGCCCGCCCCCGGGTGGAATGCTCTTCGTCCCGGGTAGCCATGAACGAGGGGCACATGGTGCCCGTCAATTTCCGGCAGGCGCCCATGCCGTTGCACATCTCAACTGCTCCGGCATAGTCGGTATCTATGGAAAAGTCCAGTGTAGGAATCAGGGAGTCGGCTCGGTACTCGGACCCGTAACGCAGGTTTTCCCGCATGGGAGGACAGTCAATAATCTTGCCGGGATTCATGATTCCCTGCGGATCAAAGGTGCTCTTCAGGTCACGGAATGCCTGGTAGATTTCTGGGCCAAACATCTTCTCCGTCCACACCCCACGCACAATGCCGTCGCCGTGCTCCCCGCTCATGGAGCCGCCGAATTCCTTCACCAGGTCGCTGATCTCCTCACCGATGGAGATCATCTTCTCCACGCCCTCGGCGCTCTTTAGGCTGATTAGCGGGCGAATGTGCAGGCATC
>JAPPJA010000468.1:0-998 GCA_028874675.1 Chloroflexota bacterium | reverse complement strand
TGGCCGTAGTATCCCGCTGTGGTGTTGTGATTTCGCACCACCTCGTCAAACCGGCGCACAAAGTCTCCCATTTTCTCCGGGTCCACCGCCGGGTCCTCGACGAAGGGTATGGGCTTGGCATCGCCATGAATGCTCATCAGAAGCCCCAGCCCGCCCTTGCGCACATTCCACACCATGTCCTGGTCGGCCCGGGAGAGCATGTTGACGCAGGCGTAGGCCAGTCGCCTGCCCTCCATATCGTCCTTCAGTTTCTCCATTTTGGCGGTCAATTCGGCTTCCGACTCGCCGTAGAACTCCACCAGCAGCATGGCGCCCGGGTCTCCCTGGACGAAGGCCAGGTTTCGGGACTGTCCCATGGACTCCCTCGAACGGTCCAGGACCATCTTATCGAGCACTTCGACGGAGGAGGGCTCATGTTTCAGGACTTCTACCGTTGCTTCGCTGGCCTCGAAAATATCCCTGAAATGCAGCACCGACAGGCAGGTCATAGTCGGCCTGGGCACCAGGTTGACCTTGGCTTCCGTTACAACGCACAGGGTACCTTCTGAACCTACAACCATCTTGGCCAGGTTCACCGGCTCTTCGCCCAGGAAAGAGTCAAGATTGTAGCCGCTGACCCGCCGCATGATTTTGGGATAGCGAGTTTCGATTTCCGTCAGATTCTCCCGGGCTATCTGCAGGACGCCACGGTAAATGTCAGACTCCAGCCCCTCCCCCCTCAACCGAGTCTCGAGTTCGTGAGGCTCAAGAGTCTGGAAGTGGGCCCGGGTTGCGTCGGATAGCACCACATCTACTTCCATAATGTGGTCCAGGGTCTTTCCATAGATCACCGAGTGGGCGCCGCAGGTGTTGTTGCCGATGCCGCCGCCCACGCAGGCGCGGTTTGAAGTGGTGGGGTCTGGGGCGTACTGCAGGCCGTGAGCTGCCAGATACCGGTTCAGCTGGTCCAGCACTATGCCAGGCTGGACCTTAACCCAGCTTTCCTCCCGGTTAAGCTC
>JAPPJA010000554.1 GCA_028874675.1 Chloroflexota bacterium | reverse complement strand
GCTGTCGGCTGTACGGAGGGCCGTGTCGGCCAGCCCCTTGCGGGCGCCGTGGGTGGAGATGAAATACTCCAGCGCCGACAAGCCTTCACGGAAGCTGGACTTCACCGGCAGGTCGATGATCCGGCCCCCCGGGTTACTCATCAACCCGCGCATGCCGGCCATCTGCTTGATCTGCATGATGTTGCCCTTGGCGCCCGAAAGCGCCATCACGCCGATGCCGCCGTAATTCCCGATCTCAATCTCATCCTTGACCAGATGCTCCGTCTGGTCCGAAGCCCACGTCCAGGCCTCCACCGCCGAGTTGTAGCGCTCATCCTCAGACATCAGACCCGACAGGTACTGGTCCTCGTAGCTCTCCACCAGGCCGTCGGCTTCCTGCAGAATCTCCGACTTCTTGCCCGAAATCTGGATATCGTTGATGGCTATGGTTATTCCCGAGGTTGTCGCGTACTTGAACCCCAGTTGCTTGATCTTGTCCAGCGCTTCCGCCGTATCGTCATTTGAAAGCTTCTGGTACAGCTCGGTGGTCAGTTCCTTGATGGCCCGGCTGTTGAACACGTAGTTCTTGAAGCCGATTTCCTGGGGCAGGTTTTCCTTGAATATCAACCTTCCCAGGGTGGTCTCGACCCACGATTCCTCCGTCTCGTACCCTGGAATATTCTTGACGTAAATCTTCGCCCGCAGGCCTATGTGACCGTCGGCAAAAGCGATGTTGGCCTCGTCGTAGTCGTAGAATCGGCTGCCTTCGCCCCTGTCCCCCGGCTGTATTTCCGTCAGATAGTAGCAGCCCAGCACCATGTCCAGGGTGGGCGCCACCAGGGGTTCGCCGGAAGCCGGCGACAGCATATTATGGGTGCTGAGCATCGCCACCTGGGACTCGTGCACCGCCATCCTGGACAGGGGCACGTGTACTGCCATCTGGTCTCCGTCAAAGTCGGCGTTGAAGGCCGAACACACCAGCGGGTGAATCTGGATGGCATTGCCCTCTATGAGCACCGGCATAAACGCCTGAATTCCCAGCCGGTGGAGGGTCGGCGCCCGGTTCAGCATTACCGGACGGTCCTTGATCACTTCTTCCAGGATGTCCCACACCTCGGGCCTTGCCCGTTCCACCATGCGCTTGGCGCTCTTGATGTTCGGCGAAACGCCCAGCATTACCAGGCGGTGCATGACGAACGGCTTGAACAGCTCCAGGGCCATCCGCTTGGGCAGGCCGCACTGGTTCATCTTCAACTCGGGCCCGACCACGATGACGGACCGCCCGCTGTAGTCCACCCGCTTGCCCAGCAGGTTCTGCCGGAAGCGTCCCTGCTTGCCACGCAGCAGGTCGGACAGGGACTTGAGCTTGTGATTGTGGCTCCCCTGTATGGGACGACCGCGGCGGCCGTTGTCGATCAGGGCGTCCACGGACTCCTGCAGCATCCGCTTTTCGTTGCGAATGATAATCTCGGGCGCGCCCAGGTCCATCAGCCTCTTGAGCCGGTTGTTGCGGTTAATCACCCGGCGGTACAGGTCGTTCAAATCGCTGGTGGCAAAACGGCCGCCGTCCAGCTGCACCATGGGGCGCAGTTCCGGTGGCAAAACCGGCAGGACCGTAAGGATTATGTCCTCCACCCGGTTGCCACTGTTGCGGAAAGCCTCCACCACCTGCAAACGCTTGATGGCCTTCTTGCGGCGCTGCCCCGAGGTGGACCGCATCTCCCGGACCAGTCCCTCCCTGATGGCTTCCAGGTCGTGGTTTCGCAGGATATCCAGTATGGATTCGGCGCCCATTCCGGCATTGAACAGGTCGTCGTAGCGTTCCTTCAACTCCCGGTACTTGGACTCCGCCAGGATCTTCAAGGGCCGCAGGTCTTCCAGTTCGCTGATAACTTCCTGCAGCTTAATCTCCAGGTCGCCCTCTTCCTTGGCAACCTGGTCCTCCAGGGCGTCTTTTTCGGTCTGCACCGCCACCGACTCTGGAAGCGATTCCGGGTCTCCCGAAGCCTCCAGCGCGTCCAGCTTTTCCTGCAATTCGGTCAGCTTCTCTTCGTAGGAGCCGCGAATCCGCTCTTTTTCCAGTTCAACCCGAAGCCGTTCCTCTTCGATTATTTCGGCACGCTTCTCGTCGTCCACGGAGATGACAATATGCTGGGCGAAGTAGAGCACGCGCTCCAGGTTGCGGGGCGACAGGTCCAGCAGCAAACCCAGCCTGCTGGGCGTGGTCTTGCTGAACCAGATGTGAGCCACCGGCGCGGCCAGCCGGATGTGGCCCATCCGCTCCCGGCGCACCTTGGAACGGGTTACTTCCACTCCGCAGCGGTCGCAAACAACGCCCCGGTAGCGAATGCGCTTGTACTTGCCGCAGAAGCACTCCCAGTCCTTGGTGGGACCGAAGAGGCGCTCGCAAAACAGCCCGTCCTTTTCCGGCCTCAGCGTCCGGTAGTTGATGGTCTCCGGCTTGGTTACCTCGCCGTGGGACCAGTTAAGAATCTGCTCGGGAGAGGCGACGGAAATGCGAATCGCATTAAAGTTGGTTGCCTGAACCTCGGTTCTGTCCTGCATTCTGACCATTAAATCGCCTCCAGTGGTTCGTATAGCTCGGTTTCGTCACCCATTCCGTCCATCAGGGAAGGCCGGTCCTCCTCGTTCAGCAGTTCCACGGACAAGCCGAGGCTCTGCAACTCCTTGAGCAGCACGTTGAAGGACTCCGGAACACCGGGTTGACCAATGGGCTCCCCCTTGACGATGGCCTCGTAGGTCTTTACCCGGCCGGCCACGTCGTCGGACTTTACCGTCAACACCTCCTGCAGGTTGTAGGCCGCGCTGTAGGCCTCCAGGGCCCACACTTCCATTTCGCCAAACCGCTGGCCGCCGAACTGGGCCTTGCCGCCCAGGGGCTGCTGCGTAATCATCGAGTAAGGCCCGGTGGACCGTGCGTGAATCTTGTCCTCCACCAGGTGGATCAGCTTGAGCATATAAATGCTGCCCACGGTCACGAGCTGGTCGAAGGCGTCCCCGGTCCGGCCGTCGTAGAGCTGGAACTTGCCGAAGATCGGAGGCGCAATCTGCCGCTCCCGGTGGGCCCGCAGCGCTTCCTCGTACATCTCTTCCAGTTCCATCTTCTCGGCGTCAATACCGGCCTGTTCCTTCAGCCAGATGCGCAGGCAGGCTTCCCGCGCCTCGCCCCGCACGTTCTCGTTGAACAGCCGTTCCGCATCGTATCCCCGTTCCTCAAGCCAGCCCTCAACCCGGCTGAACTCAATCTCGGGAGACCAGTCCGTGGGTGCGCCGTTGATGGCCCCCGACTCCTCCGCAAACCAAAGGCGGGACAGCGAGTCCTCAATTGAGGCGTCCGTTGCGCCGTCGAACACCGGCGTTTGGGCGCGGAAGTTCAGCCCGCGGGCCGCCCATCCCAGGTGCGTTTCCAGCACCTGCCCCAGGTTCATCCGCGAAGGCACGCCGATGGGGTTCAGAATCATATCAACAGGGGTGCCGTCGGCCAGGAAGGGCATATCCTCCACCGGCAATATCCGCGAAACCACGCCCTTGTTTCCGTGGCGGCCGGCCATCTTGTCGCCCACCGAAATTTTCCTCGTCTGGGCAATCCAGACGCGCACCGCCTCGTTGACTCCGGGCGGCAGGTCATCCCGGTTGGCCCGGTTCAGAATCTTGACGTCAATGACCTTTCCGCGCTCCCCGTGGGGCACCCGCAGCGAAGTATCCTTGACGTCCCGCGATTTCTCACCAAAGATCGCCCTGAGGAGTTTCTCCTCGGCCGTCAGTTCCGTCTCGCCCTTGGGGGTAACCTTGCCCACCAGAATGTCCCCGGGCCCCACGTCAGCGCCAACGCGAATGATCCCGCGCTCGTCCAGGTCCCGCAGGCTGGTTTCGCCAACGTTGGGTATATCCCTGGTGATTTCTTCAGGACCCAGCTTGGTTTCCCGGGCCTCCATCTCATGCTTCTCAATGTGGATGGAAGTAAACTGGTCGTCCTTCACGAGCCTCTCGCTGATGATGATGGCATCCTCGTAGTTGTAGCCCTCCCACGACATAAAGGCCACCAGCACGTTCTGGCCCAATGCCAGCTTCCCCTGGTCGGTAGAAGAACTGTCGGCCAGCGTATCGCCCAATACCACGCGGTCGCCCTTCTGTACGATGGTGCGCTGGTCGAAACAGGTACCCTGGTTGGTGCGCCTGAACTTTTCCAGGTAATGGTGGTAGTCATTTCCATCGGCGTCGGTGACAACTATGTCCAGTCCGGTGACTGACGTCACGACGCCCGTAGCCCGGGCCAGCACCACCTGACCGCTGTCCCGCGCCACCCTTTCTTCAATGCCGGTGCCTACCACCGGAACGCTGGGGCGGAGCAGGGGCACCGCCTGCCGCTGCATGTTGGAGCCCATCAGGGCCCGGTTGGCATCATCATGCTCCAGGAAGGGAATCAGCGCCGCCGAAATGCTCATAATCTGCATCGGCGACACATCCATCAGGTCCACGTTGTCCGGCGAGTCCTGGATGTAGTTCTCCCCCAACCGGATTTCCACCCGGTCGTGAATGAACTGTCCCAGCTCGTCCAGCTCCGAGTTTGCCTGGGCAATCCGGAAGTTCTCCTCCCGGTCAGCCGACATATACTCCACATGCTCGGGCCCGCCGGCCACATAGGGCCTCACCCGCAGCATTGTTCCCTCAGGCAAAGCCTTGACAGCCTTCAGGTTGGCTCGGCCCAGCTTCTTTCCGCTGGCAACCAGCACCTTGCCGTCTTCGCCCAGCACGTCTTCGGTTACCGTGCGACCTTCCAGGTCAGCCGCCGTATTGGGAATGGACTTCAATACCCGGCGGTACGGGGATTCAATAAACCCGTAAGGATTGGTCCTGGCATAGGACGACAGGGAACTCAGCAGCCCGATGTTCGGCCCTTCAGGCGTCTCGATGGGACAGATCCGGCCATAGTGGGAGAAGTGGACGTCGCGCACGTCGAATCCGGCGCGCTCCCTGGACAGACCACCCGGTCCCAAAGCCGAGAGCCTGCGCTTGTGAGTCAGTTCCGCCAGCGGGTTGGTCTGGTCCATGAACTGGGACAACTGCGATCCGCCGAAGAACTCCCGGACGGCGGCCACCACCGGGCGGACATTTACCAGGCCACGGGGCGCCACTTCCTCGACATCCACCAGGGTCATCTTTTCCTTGACCATGCGCTCCATGCGGGACAGGCCGATCCGGACCTGGTTCTGCACCAGTTCTCCCACGGCCCTGACCCGCCGGTTGCCCAGGTGGTCAATGTCGTCTGCCCGTTCTTCACCCCGGTTCACCAGGATCAGGTTGCGCACCACCATCAGCATGTCTTCCAGGCTCAGGGTGCGCTGGTCGCCGCGCTCGCCGATGCTCAGGCGCCGGTTAAACTTGTACCGGCCCACCCGACCCAGGTCATACCGCCTGGGATCGAAGAAGGACGCCCGGATCAGGTTGCTGGCGTTCTCCACACTGGGAGGCTCGCCGGGCCGCAGCCGCCGGTAAAGCTCCAGCTGGGCAGAGGCAATCTGCCTGGCCGTCTCGATATCGAAGTCCTGCTCCGGCCTCAGCCACTCCCACAGGTTTCGCAGGTCGTCCTCTCGGAAGTGCGGGTCCCGTTCCGTCGAAGCCTGGTCCCGCTCCAGCGTTGTCTGTATGTACTGGTGCCTTTCGTCGGTATCAACGTCGGCGAACTTCTCCACTATCTCATCCCTGGTGACACCCAGGGCGCGGAAGAACGTGGTTACCGAAACCCGCCGCTTGCGGTCCACCTTTACGGAAAGGATGTCCTTGACGCTGGTCTCGAATTCCAGCCATGCCCCTCGGGAGGGAATAACCTGCGCCACGCACAGGTTCCGGTCCGGGGTGGCCGACTTGTCGTGCTTGAAGTAAACGCCGGGGGAGCGGACCAGCTGGCTGACTACCACCCGCTCGGCTCCATTAATAATGAAGGTGCCGTGCTCCGTCATCAGCGGAATTTCGCCCATGAAAATGTCCTGCTCCAGCCTCTCATTTGTCTCCATCTTTATGAGCAGGGCCTTCAGCGTCAAAGGCTGGGAATAAGTCTTCTCCAGTTCCTTGCACTCAATGGGAGAAAGCTTCGGTTCCTCGAAGGTGTGCTCCAGGAAGTGAAGCTCGTATTTCTTCCCCGTATAGTCGGTAATGGGAGAAAATTCTTTGAATACCTCCGCCAGGCCATCGGTCTTGAACCAGTCAAATGACTGGACCTGGCTCAAAATCAGGTGGGGGACGTCCAGCACTTCTGGAATACGGGCATAGGATTTTACCCTGGCCGCCGCGGAACCGGCTCCAGTGGCAATACCATTGTCATGCCCGTTGGACACGGGAGTCGTAGCCATACGCCATTCTCCTTTATGCAAACGCAGGATGGGGACTAGTGGCCGGAAAAAATGGACAAAGTGGAACTAGGGTCAGAATTTTGCTTCGGAAGATGAGCAAAAAAAGGTGTTTGAGGCATACTCGGTAACCTACCATTATAGTGGCCTCCTCCAATTTGTCAACACCGGCAGTGCTCAATTTCAAGCTGATTTAATTCTCCCCCCCTTGTGGGCGCTGGGCGACGGTGGTGGTAAATTCCCAGGTGGAGCCAGCCGCCCAATGCGGAATTCTTCCTACCGATTGAATAGGGAAAAAGGCCTCCACAATATTCGAAAGGCGCCGTCTTGAGATAGGGTACCCCTTGACTTTCCATAACTGCGATGTGAAAATCTCTCTGTCGAAATTCGCAATGCTCAAATTGCGATCACAGTTCTGTGCCGCCGGGTACATCCACACCTTTGCCAGCGCAGACCCTGCTTACACCAGCTACTCACAATCCTGAACTAGGAAGGTACAAATGAACCTGTCTATGTTTAAAAGCGTCCATTGGATGATTGGCATTGTTGCCGTGCTTGCTCTGGCCGGAGTTGTGGCCGGCAGTATGCTCCTCACATCATCCCCTTCCAGCGCGCCTGGCATAGTGAATCAGATTGACTCTCCCCACCTGATCCCCAACACCGACGAGCCCCCCGACACCACTTCGGTGGCCACCTATACCAGGTTGCCCCAACTAAGGCTCGAACAGGATACCCGGGCCGACCTGGTTGAGAATCAGTCCCCGGCAGCTATTGAAAAGACGGCCGTACCCCAGGCCGAGGGCCCGGCTCCCACCTCTGTGAGCATCAGCCCGGTTGAGGACTGGAATTCCATTTTCGACCAGCACACCTTCACCGTTACCGTTAACGGCGCCGATGGCGCCTCCGCCACTGGCGTCGAGGTTGAGGTTTTCCTCAATCGGTTCGATGAAGCCGTTGGCGACATTGTTTCCCTGGGCGGGGAAAACCCCCGCAAAGTGGACAACTATTTCGGACGGGTTATGACCGACGACAGTGGTCAGGCAACCTTGACCATCACGGCAACCCGCCCCGGCGATACCGACGTCACGGCTTTCGTCCCCCAGATCGTTGATAACGATACCCACAAGGTTTTCGCCGTCAAGCACTGGGTGGATATGAGCGTCGAGTTCCCCTCCGATGCCGTCAATCTTGTGGGCACGGATCACCCCATGCTGGTCAGGGTCAGCAAGGTAACCGACGGCTCCCCTATTGCCGACGTGAACGTGGCCTGGTCGGTTGTGGACGCAGACCCCGCCGCCACCCTTGATGGTGTCGGACAGGCTGCGGCCACCACTACCAACGCCAACGGCGAAACCGTCGTAACCTTGCAGCAGGTTGAACCCGCCATCGGCGACAACCAGGTCTATATCCAGGTCCTGGAAGCCGGCACCAACAAGACGATGTTCAGCCACACCCACACCAAGCAGTGGCAGTCGCCCACCCTCGAAGTTAACAAGGAAGGTCCTCCCAGCCTGGGTCTGAGGAAGACCGCCGAATACAGCGTCTCCGTCACTAACAGCGGGGACTCCACGGCTACCAATGTCACCCTTACCGACGAACTGCCTCAGGGCCTGACCTTCGTCAGCTCCACTCCCGAAGCCGCCAGCGCTGCCGGCAGCACCATTACCTGGAGCCTGGGTGACATCGCTCCGGGAGCTTCCGTGGAAGTCGCCATGGTCCTGTCCGCCAACAACGTGGGCGAACAGATTAACACCGCCACCGCCGTATCTGTTGAGGGCATCACCGGCCAGGACACTTCGCTTACCAGCGTCATACCTGGCTCCCTCCAGCTGGCCAAGAGCGGTCCCTCGGAAACCGTCTCCGGCGACGACGTAACTTACGAAATCACCGTTACCAACGACGGCGCCGGTGCGCTGACCAACATCGTTCTCACCGACACCCTGCCTCTGGGCCTGACCTATGTGTCCAGCTCACCTGAGGCGGCGGTTGGGGCCGACGGCAGGGTTAGCTGGCTGATCGAGTCCCTGGACTCCGAGGCTACGGCTACGGTCACCCTGGTAGCGACTACCGGCGACCCGGGCGAGGTGGTCAACACAGCCAACGTACTGTCCGATGAGGGCGCCACCGCCTCTGCCCAGGCCACGACTCTGGTTACCAGGTCGGACCTGTCGATTACCAAGACGGCCGATAACGCTGCTCCCATCCTGGGTCAGCCGACCGTTTACACCATTGCCGTAACCAACAACGGCGACGCTACTGCCACCAACGTGGCGGTTGTGGACGCGCTGCCTCTGGAGTTCCAGAACGTGACTGCCGAACCCGAGGCCAGCGTCGGCGCGGATGGCAGCCTCCAGTGGACTATCGCGGCCATAGAACCCGGTGGCACGGCCAACATTACGATCAACGCCACCTCCACCGTTGGCGGGACGCTTACTAACACCGTATCCGCTACCGAGCGCGGCGTGACGGTAACCGCCGACGCCACTATTGGTGTCCTCGTACCTGCCGTAAGCCTGGCCAAGTCCGGCGGCTCGGCCCTGTACGTGGACGGCGAGCGTACCTACACCATTTCCGCCACCAACACGGGTACGGCTAACCTGACGGACGTGACCATAACCGACAATATCCCGGCCGAAATGTCCTACGTGTCCAGCGACAACGGCGGACAGGAAGCCGACGGGGTAGTGACCTGGTCCATTGGCGACCTGGCAGTCGGAGCTACGGTGGACGTAAATGTCACCCTGCGTGGCGAGTCCGTTGGCGCCGTAATTAACACCGCCAACGTCACCTCGGCTGAGGGCGCCTCTGCAGACGCGGTGCTGAATATCCAGATCCTGGCGGCCGCTGCGGCGCACCTGAGCATCATCGACAGCGTTGACCCCATGGGCGTCGGTGAACAGGGCGGCTACACGGTAGTCATTACCAACCAGAGCAACGATTCGCCGATGACCGACGTGAGGCTGACGGTTACCGTACCGGCCCAGTTCACCATAGTCACGGCTGCGGGCGGCACCATCTCCGGCGGCACGGTTACCTACGCTGCAGTCCCGTCGCTGGAGGCCGGTGGTGAGCTCGAATACATCGTCACCGTTGAGGCGGTAAGCGCCGGCGACGTGGTCGCCTCCGCTACCC
>JAPPJA010000196.1:8095-9548 GCA_028874675.1 Chloroflexota bacterium | reverse complement strand
GGGCGCTGGGGTCTCTGTTGGACGTAAAGACTTACCCGCTCCCTATGGGGGCGGGCAAGTACAACAGCAAATGCAGGTATTCCTGACTAACATTGTCAGGAATTGTAATGGCGCCATAATCGCTTGTCAACAGGTTTTGATACTAATTTGGGTTTAACATTCAAATGGGTGATGAAATGCGGAAAATCTTCCAGGCTGTCGTGCGCGTTCGCCTTCGAAATCGGCGGCTTGGCCCCGCATTCCCTTCCCTTCTGAATGGTCATCAGTCCGCGAGGATGCGTAAGCTTCTTCACAGTCCCCTACCCCATCACCTGCGCAATGCCCACGTACACCCCCTGCGGGTCCTTCAAGAACGCGAACTGTATATTCTCCACTCGAGTCAGCGGAACTATCACCTCTGCGCCCATACCCTCCGCCTCTGCCAGGCTGGCGGCGCAGTCATCCACGCAGAAATACACCGACCAGTTGGGGGGCACTTCTCCCCACTCCGGCCGAATCTGCAGCATTCCGCCCACCGGATTGCCGTCATTGGTGAACTCGTGATAATCATGGCCCTGGTCCCCGGGCTGGTTAACGGCCCGGCTCCACCCGAAAATAGTGTCGTAGAAGCCGGCGGCGGCATCCGGCTCATGGGTGTACAGCTCATTCCAGCCCAGGGCGCCGGGGGCATATATCAGCTCGGCCCCTATGTGCTCCCCTGGCTGCCACATTCCAAAGACCGCCCCGGTGGGGTCGGCGACGAAAGCCATCCGGCCGGCTTCAAACACATCCCCGGGTCCCATAATCACGGAGCCTCCGGCGGCGGTAGCCTTTTCGACGGCCGCGTCCACGTCCGGCACCGAAATATAACTGCTCCAGTGGGGCGGCACCCCTTCCATTCCGGGCACCATCTCGTACAGCCCGCAGACGTTCTTACCGTCCTTCTGCATCATGGAATAGACCATGCCCTCCCCGGCGGGATTGTCGATGGAGGTCCACCCCAGCAGGCGCGAGTAAAAGTTCTTGGACGCTTCAGCGTCGGTGGTGGAAAGGTCAACCCAGCAAAAACTGCCGGGCGCATGGCTGGTTACTACAGGCATTGTCGGCAACGCTTCCTTTATTAAGATTGTGTAAGAGATTGCGGAGAGACGGAAACCCCTCTAGAACGGTTGTCCATCGTCTCGACAGCCGGAGAATTATACACCACGGCCCCAGACCCACCGCCCGCAACTTAACCTGGAGCAGGGCAATCGCGTCTCGAATGGAGGAGGATACTTTAAGCAGTGGTCATGTCGCCCCGAGCTTGCCGAAGGGCCTGGAAGCCTCGTCCTCAGCCCAGTTTCGGGTCCGATAGCACGCCTGTATGGTGGATTCAAGGGGCCGTCGCCAAATTGAAGTCAGAAGTCTTCCAAGTCCTTTATCGTCGTTCCCGCGAAGGCGGGAACCCCGCCGGTTGTACTCAAAATTCCACTCT
>JAPPJA010000196.1:2975-8085 GCA_028874675.1 Chloroflexota bacterium | reverse complement strand
TTTTGGTCACCTAACCCCCGCTTTTTGGTTTTTTTACGGGGCCCGCCCAAAATTTTAATACACATCTATACAATGCATTTTAGCGCCGCCCCCGCGCGGCGGCAACCCCCGCCGGCCGAAATCAAGATTCCTGACTTCACAGGAGTAACAAGGCATTTTGACGACACGCCCTACTCCGTGCTGTTGAACCGGGGCATTACCTTGTCGCCGAAGTTCTCCAGGTTCTTCAGCATCTGCCCCTGGGTCAGTCCGGCGTGAGCGAACTCCACCAGCAGGTACTCCAGGTTGCATACTTCCTGCAATTCCTGAACCCTCTCCGCCACGTTTTCCGGGGAACCAACCAGCAGAGTGCGCGGCTCCAGGAAATCCCAGTCCAGCTCCACCGAATCGGACAGCTCCTCGCCCGGGTTGGTGAATACCTGGCGTCCCCGAAAGGGATCGTTGAAGATGAAGGCGGACATTACCGCCCTCTCCGCCTCCGCCCGGGCCCGCTCCATGGACGTGGAAACGTAGGTGGACCGCATCACCGCCTGCCCCTCGCCCGTGCGGAAAGGCCGTCCCTCAACTCCGGACCTCACCTCGGCGTACAGCTCCATTCGCTGCCGTATCCGCTGCGGCGGGGGCTGCCAGTAGCACGCCTGCAGCCCCATTTCGGCGGCGGTGGAAACCGACCTGTCCGTGGACACCGTCATCCACAGCGGGGGATGGGGCTTCTGGTACGGTCTCGGCGTCACCCGCAGCCTGGCCACCCGCCCATCCTCGTGCCAGGCCGGGTCCGGCGGAAACCCGGGATGGGAAAATACCGTGTCCTCGGCGGGAAAGGTGTAGTTGGCGCCCCGGTGCGAGAAGTACTCTTCCGCCCAGATTTTCCGGACTATCTCCACTGTCTCCTGGAACAGCTCCCGGTTCTCCTGGTCCTTGCGCGGGTCGGCGTTGGGATGAAACTGGGGCCCCTCGTAGGGCCACACACCCCGTCCAAAGCCGACTTCCAAGCGTCCCCTGCTCATGTTGTCCAGCATTGCCAGGTCCTCGGCCAGCCGGATGGGATGCCACCAGGTAGCTATATTGGCCATCTGGCCTATGCGTATCCTGGAGGTATGGGCCGCCAGGTCCGCGCCCAGCAGGATGGGATTGGGCAGGTCCCCCGAACCGTACAGGCCGAAGTGATGCTCGCCCAGCCAGATGGCCTCAAACCCCAGCTCTTCCGCAAGGACGGCCTGCTGCCGCAGGTTGTCTATGACTTCGGCGGCGCTGGTCGCTTCCCCCGCGGAGGCCGCTACGGTGGTAAAGGCCGCAAATTTCATCGGAAACCTCCGGCAGGATGGATTGTCGGCGCCTGCTCATACGCTAAAGATACCGACTCGGGCATGCATAACGCATTGCTGCCAGCATAGCACGGCGCGGCCGGATGGGGCGAAGTCAGGCCCGCGCGGCAGGCAATCAGGTCCCGCCTCTGCTGCCTTCCCTATTCCCGCAGCCACCCCCAAATCCGCTATAATGCCCCGCAGGCAATCCTTATTCTGCATCCCTGGAGGGGCCTGAATGATTACCAGGTTTGGCAGCCTGTTTGCCGGGCACGTTGACTTCGAGGACATCGGGCTGGACGCCACCGCGCTTAACGACCGCTGGCTCCCGGACGAACACCTGGCCACCGTCTTCGACAAGGCCGAGGCCATTGCCGGCGTCATGGACCGGCTGGACTACGAGACTTTCTGGATGGCCGAGCACCATTTCCAGCGGGAAGGCTACGAGTGCATTCCCAACCTGATGCTCTTTGCCGTTCACCTGGCCCACCTGACCAAGAAGCTCAAGATCGGATGCGGCTTCAACATCGCTCCCATGTGGAACCCCCTGCGCATGGCGGAGGACTACGCCACCGCCGACATCCTGACCGACGGCCGCGTGGTGTTCGGCGTGGGCCGCGGCTACCACACCCGCGAGGTTGAAACTTTCGACGCCCCGATAATTGACCAGGACGCCAACCGCGAGCTGTTTGAGGAGCAGGTGGAGGTAATGTTCAAGGCCTTTAACGAACGCTCCTTCTCCCACCACGGCAAGCATTACAACATCCCCCCCGACGTACCCTACCGGGGCTACGACCTTAAGGAAATCACCCTGGTTCCCAGGCCCAAATACCTGCCGGTGGAATGCTACCAGCCGGTGGTGGGAGGCAGCCAGCGGGCCATGGACTTCATGGTCAGGCACGGCATCAAGGGCATGATCGGCGGCGGCGCGGCGGCCGGCGGGGCCACCATGGATGTTGTGCGGCGCTGGCGGGAAACCCTCGCCAAAGCCGGCAAGGAGACGGAACTGGGCGGCGACCTGATTATCGGGTTCTCCATCCACCTCGCCGATACCGAGGAAAAGGCCATGAGTGAAGCCCGCCTGTTCTTCGAAGAGAACATGAAGATGTTCGCGCCCCTGGGGTTCTTCCACGGCCTGTCCGACGAGCAGATAGTGGCCCTGGGCGACCCTTCCCGGGCGCGCTCCGCCGGGCTGCCTTCCATCGAGGACGGCGTCCGGGCCGGCTCCTGGCTCTGCGGCCCACCGGAACTGGTGGCCGAGAAGATCAACAACATCCAGGAAATGTACCCGGGCCTGACCCAGATTAACGTCGGTTCGGTGGTGGGCACGCCCCAGAAGGTCATCCTGGAACAACTGGAATGGTTCGGCAAAGAGGTCATGCCCCAGTTCAAGAACCAGGGCAGCGTGGCCGTACCAGCCGATAATTAGACTCACGGAGAAAGGCAGGGCAACGGTTCGTCAGCGGGCATTGCCGGACTGTCACTAACCTGAACAACTCGTAAACAATGCTGGAACACCTGGGAATACGATGGGGTTACATCTTCCTGCGGGGCGCGGTCTATCTTTCCGAAGAGGATATGCAGGGACTGATGACCGCAGCCGTGGAGATGTACCTGCAGGACGAAGACCAGCGCAAGGTATCCGGTTCCGAGTTTGAGGGAACACTGCGTACCGACCACAAGTACGAAGTCCTCGGCCACTTCGGCGGTCAGCGTTTCGACGTGGAACTGGACACCATCTACGGCAGGGACAGCGCCTCCTTCCTGGTCAACGAGCAGACCCGCACCCCCGGGCCCTCCTTCTCCCTGAACTGAAACCGGGGCGGACTTGAAGCCCGCCCCATTTTTTTGTCCCTTATTTCTAACCCCGCCTCACCCTGGCCCCGTCAGCCTCGCAATTCCCCGCATGGTGGGGCCGCCGTTGCTCATCCGCTTGGCCTGCATGGGCTGCCCCTTCCCGCAGTTGGGAATGGGGTTCACCCGCAGGTCGCTGCCCACCGCGTCGATGGACTGAAAGTAGTTGCGGGAATCGGCCGTAATGCCCCCGTCGCGATACAACCGGCCTATCTGGCCCCCTTCTATCTCGTACACCTTTACGGCCGTGATGCGGAAGTTCTCCCGGGATTCGGCAATGGAAGGGGTGCGGTGTCCCACCACGTAATAGCCTGAGTCCACCTCGGAGATTATTTCCCTGGGGTCGCGTTGCCCGGGGGCGAAAACCGTATTTGTCATACGGATCAGGGGCGCCAGGTGGGCCTCGGTGGCCCGGGCCGAACCGTTGGGCGCGGCATTCATAATCGCCGCCGTCTGCCGGTTGTTCAGGAACTCTTCCAGCACCCCGTCCCGGATGATGTAGGCCCGCCGGGCCGGCGTACCCTCGTGGTCGTATTTGAACGAACCGTACCCCTCCATCAGCGGGTCGGAATAGGCTGTAACCAGGGGCGACGCGATCTGCTGCCCCAGCTGATTGTCGTGCAGGTTCTTCAGGAACCACGATCGCCCGGCGTAGGCGGTTTCGTACTTCAGCGCCCGGTCCAGCTCCGAGGGATGCCCTACCACCTCGTGCACCAGCAGGGTGTTGAAATTGGGGTCGGTGACTATGGGTACTTCCCTGTCCGGTGGGCGCAGCGGCGGCGCGGCGGCCACGTCCGAGGCATCCCTGCCCAGGTTGCGGCAAAAGGTGGTGTAGTCCGGCAGGTCAATGGGCCCGTTGTGATACCCCCGGGTCAGCGCTTCCCAGCCCCGTTGGTGGCCCGTGGAGTCGTACAGCTCGTAATTGCCGTTGGCGCTGCCGCAGATGACAAAGATGAAGCCTTCGGTCTGGGCAAAGGACTGGTCGATGTTGGCCCCGTCGGAGCTGAGAAAAAGCTCCCTCAGCAGAAAGGTGCTGGTGGTTGCCGCCGTAAAGAGGACGTTCCTGGCGCGGCTGGTGGCCGACTTGCACCCGTCCACGGCCATTCTTACCGTCTCTTCTACGGACACGGCCCGGGGGTCCACCTCGTAGGTTGCCGCTATGGTATCTTCGGCCACCGGAACCCGGGCCAGAAATGTATCGTCCAGGCTGTGGGCCAGCGCAGGGAAGCGCCGCCAGGTCTGGGACTTCTTGCGGGCATTAGAGCGGGCGCGCTGGTGGGCCTGACCAATGCCTTCCCACACTACGGATTCAATGCGGTCCAGGTCCGCCGCCCCCAGTACCTGCCCGTAAAAGCCCGCGGCGGACATTCGTTCCTGGGCGATGAGCCGCACCCCGAAGTCAAGGGTCACATTATCGGAGCTGGCCTTCTCCTCGCCATTTTCGGCGGCGCCCCACTTCTCCTCGCGGACCTGGATGCGCAGGTCGCAGTAGCGGAACTTGGGCAGAGACCTGGCCCGCTCGGTCACCAGCCACTGCAGCTTGGGCCGTATGGCATCCAGGTCTTCTACGGTTATGGTGTGGAGCATCGTGACGCGTCCTGCTGGATTGTCACTGGAAAAGTAACGTCTTTGACGCTGCATGCCGCAAAGGTGGGTGGGCGCCGGTATCTGGCTGACGGTCCCTCAGCCCGCGCTTAACCAGGTTAGTGGTCAGCCAACGTTTTCGGGAGCATTCCCCGAATCGGAGGCATGGGTGAAGTAGTCCTTGAGGGCCGAAAACTGGCCCGACAGGTAGGATTGCCCTTGCTCCAGGCCGCGAATGCGCACATCCTGCTCATCGAACCGCCGGTTCATCTCGTCCCGCAGCGAACCATACTGCTGGTTCATCTCGTCCCGCAGCGAACCATACTGCTGGTTCATTTCCGTCCGCAGTTGCCCGATCTGCTGGCTCA
>JAPPJA010000196.1:0-2875 GCA_028874675.1 Chloroflexota bacterium | reverse complement strand
AGCGAACCATACTGCTGGTTCATTTCCGTCCGCAGTTGCCCGATCTGCTGGCTCACCTCCGTCCGCAGCTGCCCGATTTCACGTTCAATTCGAGCTTCAAGCTCCTTAGCGTCGGCTTCAACCTTGTCAAACCGGCGACTCATTTCGGATTCCAGCCGGTTGGTTCGCTCCATTGAACGCCGCTCAGACTGGCTTATTTGAACAAGCATTAGGCCGGTCAGCGCTATGCTTGTGCTGATCAGCCCTACTCCCACCGCCAGTATTGCAATTAGTTCGGTTGACATGGTCCTATTCTAGCAGAAAGCTGCCAGCCTACCCCTGTTCCGACTGCCAGGCCCGGGCTACGGCGTGCGCCACGGCAGGCACCACTTCCGGGTCCAGCGACCAGGGAATGATGTTCTCCGCCGTGGGTTCGGCTACCAGTCCTGCCAGGGCCTCCGCCGCCGCCAGCTTCATCCGGGTGGTAATCCTGGTGGCCCGGGCGTCCAGCGTCCCCCGGAACACGCCCGGGAATGCCAGGCTGTTGTTAATCTGGTTCGGGAAGTCGCTCCGGCCCGTTCCTACGACCTTGGCGCCGGCCTCGGCAGCCGCATCCGGCCATATCTCCGGCGTGGGGTTGGCCGCCGCCAGCACTATGGGATCGGGGGACATGGAACGCACCATATCCTGGCTGACCGTGTCGCCCACCGACAGGCCCACAAAAACGTCCGCCAGCCTCATTGCCTCCGCCAGGTCCCCCTCAACATTGTCGGGGTTAGTTATATCCAGCATCTCCGTCTTGATGGGCGTCAGGTCGGTGCGGTTGCGGTGAATTACTCCCTGGCTGTCCACCAGGATGATGTTTTTGGCCCCGTAGTCCAGCAGCAACTTGGTGGATGCGATGCCGCCGGCCCCGGCCCCGGAAAAGACGTACTTGGCGTCACCGATGGACTTGCCTACAACCTGCAGCGCGTTGATGATGGACGCCAGCACCACTATTGACGTGCCGTGCTGGTCGTCATGGAACACGGGAATACCCAGGTCCTGCAGGCTTTCCTCAATTTCAAAGCAGCGGGGAGCGGCGATGTCCTCCAGGTTGATGCCGCCCACGCAGGGCGCCAGGTTCCGCACCGTCTGGATGATGGAGGCATTGTCCTGGGTGCCCAGGCAAATGGGGAAAGCGTCCACATCTGCCAGGCCCTTGAACAGGATGGATTTCCCCTCCATTACCGGCAGCGCCGCCTCGGGGCCTATGTTGCCCAGCCCCAATACCGCGGACCCGTCCGTAACCACCGCCACGGTGTTGCCCCGGTTGGTCAGTGCAAAGCTCTCGGACTTGTCGCCATCGATGGCCATGCAGACGGCGGCCACCCCGGGGGTGTATGCAATGGATAGCTCCTCCATTGTTTCCACCTTCATTTTGGAGGCGATGCTGACCTTCCCGCGGCTGGCCCGATGACGATTGATTGCTTCCACTCCATAGTCCATCGTACTCATCAAATCACCTGACTAATTTATTGGCAACGCTGCCAAATGCCACTGGCAACAGGCGCGTTGGTCTCACGTTGAATCGGATTCGCCAATTATAAACCCTAAAGCAGCATTGTGGGCAATTATGGCGCCCAACCGGATGAATCCAGGTCGCCTGTCGCCGGTACTGGCCGGGAAGTCAGCCCTTAGCACCCCGCCGGTAGGTCAACCACACCATTCCGTTGTCGTAAGACCGGCATCCCGCCAGGGCCAGTTTCATCTCCGGCGAGGGCGGCGGGAACATGGGTATGCCCTCTCCCAGCACTATGGGCAGGATGAATAACTCAAACCGGTCAATCAGGTCCAGGCTAAGGAACTCGCGCACCAGTTGGCCGCCCCCCACCAGCCAGATGTTTCCCTTGCCGGAGGCCATGAGGCGCCCCACGAAAGCGGCCATATCCGTGCCATCCACGAACTGCACGTTGTCGTCCCGCTGGCCCGCCCTGGTCCGGGAAAAAACGTAGCCGTCGGTTCCAGGGTACGGGTAATCCACGCCGAAGGACAGAACCTGCTCGTAGGTTATACGCCCCATCAGCACGGCGCCCACGCTGGCGAAGAACTCCCCGTATCCGTAGTCCTTGTCCGGCTCATCCCCCGGTTCGGGAAGGTCGTCCAGCCAGTCCACGCTTCCATCGGAACGGGCAATATATCCGTCCAGGCTGGCGGCGATGTACAGGATAACTTCAGGCAACGGTGGCTTCTCCCTTTCGGCAAACTGGGCTCAGGCCTGTCTGCCCGCGCGGTATTGCCGTCCAACGCGAATGTTCCACCATACAATAAAGGGCGTTATTACAATCGTCGGCAGAATCCAGGCAATCCAGGGCGGGTCTGTCTCCACGTTCACCACCAGCACGGCAGTCACGGTGGCAATGGTGCCGGCCAGCATGTTAGTCAGGTGTCGCGCTATCCGGCGTCCGCCCGTAGCCCGCCGAAACCCATGATAAAGGCCGTCCGCCGTCCCCAGTGCAAGGGCAATGCCCGCGAACACGGTCATGGTTACCCACTGGGCATCCCCCGAACCGGCCAGCACGCCAGCGTAAACCCCCATTCCCAGGCCGGTGGCCAGCATTATCGCCGTAGCGGCCCAGTCCACCGCGCCAGCGTGGCCCCGCCGGTTGCGGGCAAATCGCCAGCCCGCGAAAACCAGGTAAAAGCTGAAAAAGGCAATTAGCAGCAGCAACACGCTCGCCCCCAGCGCCGCCAGGGGAGCCGCCGTCAGAAATACCACGGTCATGCCAATGGCGTAAACCCTTCCCGACAAAATATGCCATTTCCGGCCCTTTCCGGCAAAAACGGCTATTGCAGCGGCAACCAGGGCCACGCACCCCCCGCCGATATGGATAGCGAGAAGGACGGCGCTCAACAT
>JAPPJA010000034.1 GCA_028874675.1 Chloroflexota bacterium | reverse complement strand
CAACTAGGCGGGGCCCTTCCTGCCATATGTCCCGGTGTATTGACCAGAAAGAGTAGATTCGGAGCCATCCATGGACGACACCACCAAGCTGCTGGCGGAATACTCATGTGATCTGACCTATGAGGACCTCGACGCAGACACGGTCCACCAGGTCAAGCGCACACTCATTGATACGGTGGGATGCGCCATGGGCGGTTTCCTGGCCGAACCGGCCAAGATAGCCCGCAAGCTGGCGTATTCTGTCGCCGGGAATCCGCCGGCACGGGTGGTCGGGACCCAGGACTTCAGTTCGCTGGATATGGCCTCTTTTGCCAATGGCTGCATGATCCGCTACCTGGACTGCAATGACTCCTACTTCTCTCCGGGTGGCGGACATCCCAGCGACATGATTGCGGCCGTATTGGCGGTGGGTGATGCCTATTCCCGGAGCGGGCGGGAACTTCTGACTTCCATCACCCTGGCCTACGAAATTTTCGCCAGGTTGTCGGACCAGGTGGTTACCGGTGACCTCGGCTGGGACCAGGGCATGTTCAGCATCGTTGGCGCCACCTGCGCCGCCGGTTCCCTGATGGGCCTGGACCGGGAAAGCATGGGAAATGCCATATCCCTGGCCCTGGCCCCCAATTTGCCCCTTGGAGTTACTCGCACCGGCGAGCTTTCCATGTGGAAGGGATGCGCTACGGCCAGCGCAACCCGGGCCGGAGTATTTGCGGCCCAGCTTGCCGCTGAAGGCATGTCCGGGCCCGCCGAGCCCTTCCAGGGAAGGAGGGGACTGTGGGAGCAGTCGGGGGTTACCCAGGAAGTTACCCTTGAGCGATTTGGAAGAGATGGCCAGCAGTTTTTGATAAATGATACTACGTTTAAATTTTATCCTTCTCAGATACACACCCAGGCCCCGATCGGCCTTGCGGTGGCCCTGCGCCCTGGCATAAATCTCGAAAACGTCGAATCTATTACCATCGAAACTTATCGGTCCGGCGTCAGCAGCCCCGAGACGGAACCCGAGAAATGGGATCCCCAGACCAGGGAAACTGCCGACCACAGCATCCCTTTCCTGGTTGCCATGGCTCTTCAGGATGGCTCGGTTACCCCTTCGAGTTTTGCGCCCCACCGAATCGCGGACCCCAGCCTGCGGGCGCTAATGACCAGGATGACCATGTCCGAGGGAGCCGGCTTTACCGAAAAGTATCCCCAGCAATACAACTGCAGGATTGAAGTTGTGGAGTCCGGCGGCAGAACCGCCGAAGCCGCCACTTCCTATCCCAAGGGGCACAAGAATAACCCCCTTGGCGACCACGAAGTTGTCGAGAAGTTCACCAGCCTGTCCTCTGTCGTTTTGTCCGAGCAACAATGTTCGGCGGCGCTGGACATCCTGTGGCGGTTTGAGGAAGAACCCGATTTAACCCGCCTATTGGAAACCCTGGTGGTCTAGAATAAGCGCCAAAACGACCCGTTGAATATGCCCGATAGCTCCCCTGCCAGTTTCCGCGAGCTTTTCATTCAGGAGATGAGCTCTCCTGAAGGTCAAATAGACTTGCAACGTGCCGCCTTGCTGATCGCGGGCGAGGAATACCCGGATCTGGATGTAAGCGGGTATTTGCGCTCATTGGATGACATGGCGCAACAGGTCAAGACTGCGGTTGGCGACAATGAAGACCTCGGGGAGTTGGCCCGCAGCCTGAATCGCTACTTCTTCGACGAAATGGGATTTTCCGGCAATGCCGAGGACTATTACAATCCGCGGAACAGTCTCCTCAACCGGGTGATTGATACCCGGGTTGGCATTCCCATAACCCTGTCCGTCGTTTATCTGGGAGTGGCAAGACGTCTCGGGCTCCGCTGCCATGGCGTGGGCATGCCGGGCCACTTCCTGGTGAACATTCAGGACCTGGACCTCTATATCGATCCGTTCCATTCGGGCCAACTTCTTTCGGCGGGAGACTGCCGTCGGCTGGCTGAACAGCTATTCGGTCAGCGGGTACAGTGGGATGAGAGTTTCCTGGCTCCCACCACCACCAGACAGATCCTTGAGCGTATGCTGAACAACCTCCGCATCATATATTTCCAGCTTCGCGACTGGGTCCGCCTGGCGCCGGTGATCGAGCGAATGTTGCTCATTGATCCGGATAACACCGGGCTCTACCTCGTCCTGGCGCGTTGTCAAATGGACCAGGGCGAGAAGAGCGCCGCGCTGGAAACCCTGGAGTCTCTGATCGGCCGGTCCAAGAATGTTCGTGAGATCAGCGCGGCCCGAGAATTGATTGAGCGTTTCGAAAACACCAATGAGTGAGCACGACTCTCAGGGGCGAATCCGGTTGTAGCGGATTTTCGTAGTCCAAAATGAGAGGCGTATCGACTCCAGGCAAACGGGAGATAGACGGTGACTGACTACCAGGTCCTGGAGGACCAGGAGCTGCTAGTTCGAATCGCTGCCGGAGACAAGGATGCCCTCGAAGCAATTTACGAGCGGTATTCATCGGCGGTCTATTCGCTGGCCCGGTATATGCTCCGCTCGGAAGCGGTGGCGGAGGAAGCCACTCAGGACGTGTTCCTGAATATCTGGCTAAAGGCGGCCAGCTATAGCTCCTCGCGGGGGCAGCCCAAGACCTGGATAATGAGCGTTGCTCATCACAAGGTCATCGATGTAATCAGGTCCCGGCGCCGCGCCGCCGCTATTTCCGACCCTAAAGAGTACGAGACACTGGACCTTCTTCCTTCAGGCGAAGTTGCCACGGACGTGGCTGTGGAGCGAAACCTGGAGGCCGAAAGGGTTCGCGAGGCATTGTCCAAGTTGCCCGCCGCTCAACAAGAGGTAATCAACCTGGCTTACTTCAATGGCCTCTCCCAATCGGAGATTGCCGCCAGGCTGGGCCAGCCACTGGGTACAGTGAAGACAAGGGCTCGATTGGCCCTGCAGAAACTTCGGGAAGAACTACGGCAAGATGACGACGAATAATCCACACCTACCAGATGGTGCAGAGTGCCTCGAAGACCTGGTCGAATCCTATGTGCTGGGTTCCCTGGAAGAGGACGAGCGGGAAGTCTTCGAGGCTCACCTCGAGAGCTGCCCGCTTTGCGTCCAGGCAGTTGCTGACTTCCAGCAAGCAGGGCTTGCCTTGGCCGAGGCGGTGCCCCAGGTGTCTGCTCCTCTGGGAATCGGGGCTCGGGTCCTGGAGTCGGTCGAGGAACTTCCTCTGATTTTCAGGCCCCTGGATGGGGAAGGGGTCCGCAAGAAGGTAAGCGACGAAGCATCCACCCGCTTCACCCTCAGCACCTTTGCTATGCCCCTGGCCGCCACCCTGGTAGTCGGGCTGCTTACCGCTTCGCTGATCATGAACGTCGTAACAACCAGCAGGTTGAATACGCTGCAACAGGAGAGAATTGAAACCAACTCCCGTTTGGAGCACTTGGAGGCCGGGCTCGCCTCGGCCAGCACGGGAGTTTCTCAACTGGCGATTGAAGGGCAGCAGACCGATTCGGCCTTAAAGCAGGTGATGGAAACAAGCTACCTGATGGCCCGACCCTTTACCCAGCCCCTCCTTTTGAGTCCCACCGACGGAAACAGCGAGTCCGAAGGGGTGCTGCTGGTAACCAGTGACGGCCGAAAGGCAATCCTGATGCTGGCCAACATGGAGCCTCCGCAGCCCTCGCAGGCCTTCAACGTTTGGTTGTCACGAAACGGTCAGCACCTGGCAGTGGGGCAGATTTCGGTAGATTCGTCGGGATGGGGAACCATGGCGCTGGACCCGCCCGAGTCTCTGTATGGGTTCGACTGGATGAACCTTACCGTGGACAAACCCCAGACCGGCGCAGGGTCCGGCGAGGAGATGGTCCTGCAGACCAGGATACTATCGCCTGGCGACAGATAGAATTTCCCGTGAGGGGTCGCACAAGTCATGACCAACCCCACCCTGATTCCCACCTCAATGAAAGCCGGGTCATCCTCCCGGGCTGACGACTTGCTCTGCGAAATCTGCGGAGCCCAGATGATTCAACGGCAGTGCAAGATCAGCTGCCCCAACTGCGGCTTCACCCGCGACTGCTCTGACCCCTAGCCAGCGAAGCTAGGTCCCGCCATCTCGGTGAGGTCACAGGTCAGCAGTCTCATATGGTGAAAGTGCGGGCATCTGGCCAAAAATCATTTTTGGCTCCATCTGGTCTCAATTGGCCTCATTTTGTATGTGGCAACTACCTCCTGAAAGTCGGAACCTCCCCCCAAATGAGCGCTCCTACGTCAAGGCCAAGGAATTTGAGCTCAAAATACGGTGGTGGGTGGAGTTTGGCTGAGTCTTTCTGAATTCCAGTCAATAAGTTTGATGGTAGGAAAGGTCAACGCAGCATGGGAAGGGGCAGGTGTCGGGCGTCAAAGGTTGAACGCAAGACGGGAAGACTTGGGGTGGAGCGGCGGCCATGGGGGAGTTTCCCTTCCAGTTTTGACCTTTGAAACCATTTTGCTATACTTACGTTCAAGCAGGGGAAGTGACGACCGGACTGAACAAGGGCAAGTTTAGCTGGTTTCCCCGAATCGGGCTCAATCGAAGCCGAAAGAGGAGTATCGAATCATGGGTATAAACATCAAGGGCATCGGCCATGTGGGTATCCTGGTTTCCGACTTTGACCGTTCTTTCAAGTTTTACACCGAGGTCCTGGGGCTGCAGGTAACCAACCACCGCAAGCGACCCGACGGCAGCGAGACCGCCTTCCTGCGTTTTGACGAAACCCACCATGATGTGGTTATTGCCACCGCGCCCGAAGGAGTGGATGTTTCTGAAGTCATCCCCGCCAACGCCAGGCTGGTCCAGCAGATCGCATTCCAGGTGGAAGACCGGGATGAATTTATGCGGGCCCTGGCGCACCTGCACACCAACGGCGTCAAGATTCTGAACGGTCCCACTACCCACGGCATTGAGAGCGATAACAATATCTACGGAAGTGGAAGCCGTTCATTTTACTTCAACGACCCTGACGGCAACCGCCTGGAGATTTTCACGGACGGCATGAAAGTTCGGAACGGCGAGCGGTTCCCCAGCCCTGACTACCTTGAGGCGCTGGAGGACTTCATGCGCACCCAGCGGGGCGCAGGCGTTTAGCTCCGGGTCCTTTTTCAAGGGAGACACCGCGAACGGGCCAATCGACCGATTGGCCCGTTTTCATTGGCTCCTGGACCTTGCTATTGAGGGGGAAAGGGCCACCAGTCGGGGTAGTCCCTGAGCTTCAACCAGCGGAACAGGTGGGGTTGTATCTCGACGGCCAACCGCAGGGCTTCCAGAATCGGCTCCCTGATGGACTCGTGAGCCTGATTCGATGACCGCAGCTTGAACAGGTGGTAGCACTCCCGAAGATTCAGCTTGGACAGAACCCTACGGTAGTGTCCATGAGTTACCAGGTATGGAGCAGCTAGTGGAGTATCCCGGGACACCCGCCTGAAGCCCTGTTCCGACTCTTCCATGGCCCTGCGGAAGTCTTCCTCCAGCCCGGCTTCCGCCACCAGCTCAGGTGTCTTGTATCCCAGGTCAACTGTGAGCGCTTGCGGGAAGTAGGACTGCATCCTGTGACGCTTGAATTCCCGGTAGGCGCCGTAATCCATAATGTATTCGAAGGTGTAATCCACCAGCTCAAACTCCCGCAACGGAGCGTCGTGGTCCGCCAGGTTCTCCATAAGGCTGCCGATGAGCTGACAGCGGTCTTCAGGGTCCATTGCCCTGGACTGCTCCCAAGCGCCGGCATAGTCGCCGGAGTACTGGCGAAACAGCAAGGCAGCGACCAGCTTTTCCGCAGCTTCCGGGTCGTAGTGGACCAGGTTCACGGAAGTCGAGGAACCGGTTGAACCGCCCGCGCCGGCAGGAAAGCCCAGTTGCCAGCCCCGCTGGAGTGAATCTTCCAGGTACCGGTTGCGGTCAGCGTATTTTATGAGGGTTGGAGTAATGACCCTTCCCTGCTCCCGCAACTGCTCTCCGATTGCCCGTTCTTCAGCAAGGCCCGAGGACATCAGCTTGGAGATGGCGTGCTCCAGGACACGGGCGTTGGCGGTCAGCCCCACATTGGTAAGGGTAGCGGAAGGCAACACCGACCGGCACACGTCAGTGGTGATCCTCCGGAGCCGCAGGTTGTACGCCCCGTCTCTTTCGCCCTGCCGCCTGGGCAGTTCCCGGCGCAGGTACTCCATGCAGCCGCCTACCAGCCGGTGATAGGCGGCAAACAGTCCCTGGCAGGTGGACAGGTAGGCGGCTCTTGCTTCAGGGTATTTCTCAAGTTCTAAAGGAAGGTGAAAGTAGTCCTGGGGCATCACCTGGTAGCGGGAGGACTTTTCAGTGTAGGAAGCCAGCCGGTTGTCCTCCAGCGAGTCGCAAGCCAGTCTGCTGATGTTCTCCACGGCCAGGTGGACCACGGCGTGCTCCGCTACCGAAGCGTGGCCGTAGCCCAGCACCCAGCGCTCGTGGAAGTCGGCGGCCTTCTCCTGGCTTACCTGCTCCGCAATTTCGTCAAAGGGCTCCGGCCTCCGTGAAGTCATGGCGAAGGCCACGGCGATCTCCTCTTCGGTCAAGTGGCGTGGGTCGAGAGGATAAATGCGGGGAGAGTAGGCAGCTGTCGGAGGCGTAGACATGGAGTCAGTTCCTTATGTTAATCCTGTTTACGACAGCTACTAAAGAAGAAGGCTGACCGGCTTCTCCAGGAGTTCCTTCACCTCCACCAGGAAACGGGCGGCTTCCGCCCCGTCGGCCACCCGGTGGTCCGTGGACAGAGTAGCCTTCATTATCTGCCCCACCGCCAGTTCTCCATCCCTGACTACGGGTTGTTCCTTCACGGTGCCAACGGCCAGCACCGCCGCGTGGGGCGGGAAAATTATGGCGGCGAAGCTGTCCACGTCAAACATGCCCAGGTTGCTGACACTGAAAGTAGTCTCGCTGTATTCCTCGTTGCGTAGGGAACCGCTGTTGGCCCGAGCGATAAGGTCCTTGCTGGCCACGGCGATTTCTGCCAGCGACCGGGAACCGCAATCGCTGATGCCGGGAACCATCAGGCCGGATTCAAGGGATATGGCGATGCCGACATTGATTGACCCGTTAAACTGCAGATGGTCTTCCCGGAAGAAGGAGTTAAACTTGGGATGCCGGGCAAGGGCAATAGCGCAGGCCCGGACAACCATGTCATTGACGCTGACGCGCTCCTCAGCGGTCAGCACGTCATTAAGTTCCCGGCGCAACTCCATAGCCCGTCCCATGTCAATTTCCGCAGTAACATAGAAATGGGGAGCCTGTTGCTTGCTGTCCACCGTAACCCTGGCAATGGCCTGCCGCATGCGGGACAGTTCCACTCTCTCCGTGCTGGAGGAAGCGACCGAATCGGCGGGCGCCGCAACCGCGACCTCCGGAGCGCCCGGGGCTGCGGCCTCGTACGGGGCGGGCGCTTCAACCTCACCGGCTTCCGCTGGCGGCGCGGTGTAGGACAGTATGTCCTGCTCAATAACCCTGCCCTCGGGGCCGCTGCCTGATACCTGGGACAGGTCGATCCCCTTTTCCCGGGCGAGGCGGCGTGCCAGGGGTGAGGCCTTAACCCAGCCGTTTACCTGGGCGGGCTGAGTTTCAGGGACGTACTCCAGCACGTCCTTCTCAACTATACGACCGCCGGGTCCCGTTCCCGAAACCAGGGCCAGGTCCAGTCCCCGCTCTCTTGCCAGCCGCCTGGCTATGGGAGAAGCGCGGACTTCTCCATCGGCGCGCTGGGGCGCCGGAGTAGCCTGGGCGACGGTGGTGGGCTCGGCAACCGGGTCCGCTGCTGCAGGCTGGGCACTGGCCGTACTTGTCGAAGAGTCCTCAACAGCCTCTCCGGGCTCCGCAATGATGGCGATAGCGTCGCCGACGGGAACCGGAATGCCCTCCCGGGCTACTCTGCGGTGAAGTACGCCGCCGGTATAAGCTTCAAACTCTACCGTGGCCTTGTCGGTCTCAATGTCCGCGATCACCTCTCCCCGGGCCACCTCTTCGCCTTCCTGCTTGTACCAGCGAACTACGGTTCCTTCCCGCATGTCGTAGCCCATTTTGGGCATTACTATGGTGGTTGCCAACTGGACCTCCTGAAGTCTTCCTTCCCTGACGCGCGCCGTTACATGTGGACTGCGCGGCCTTCCGCGTCAAGGGCCGCTTCTTTTATTATCTCAGAAATGGTTGGGTGCGCGTGGACCATCCAGCCCAGTTCCAGAGTGGTTCCTTCGAGCAAACGGGTAAGGGAAAGTTCGCCCAGCAGTTCGGTTACTTCCGGTCCGACCATGTGGGCTCCCAGGATTTCGCCGTACCTGCTGTCAACCACCAGCTTGATCATGCCGTCAGTTTCGCCCATTCCGAGGGCCTTGCCATTGGCCTGGAGGTTGAATTTGCCTGTCTTGATGTCGTGGCCCGCTTCCACTGCCTGGGCTTCCGTCAGGCCGAAGCTGGCTATCTGGGGCTGGCAATAGGTAGCCCGCGGCATCATCGCGTAGTCCAGCGGCCGGGGCTCCTGGCCGGCGATGGTTTCGGCAGCCACCGCCGCCTGGGCTGACGCCACGTGGGCGAGGGCCAGTTTTCCGGTAACGTCTCCGATGGCGTATATTCCGGGAACGTTGGTTGCCATGGAGGAATCTACCTGAATGTTGCCTCCTTCGGTAGCCACCCCTGGCGTGTCCAGCCCCAGGCCTTCGCTGTTAGGTTGAACGCCGACGGCTACCAGAACCTTGTCGCAACTCAGGGTCTGCTGGTTCCCTGCCTTGTCCACGGTTACTTTCAGCCCATTCCCTTCCTGCACCGCCGCGGTGACACCCGCTCCGGTAATGATGTTGACTCCGTGTCGTCCCATGGACCGTTCTACCTGCCGACTGATTTCCTGGTCCTCATTGGGCGCCAGCCGGGGCAGGAGTTCCACCAGGGTTACGGCCACGCCATACATACGGTAAAGGTAGGCGAATTCGAGACCGATGGCCCCGCCGCCAACGATTACCATTGATTGTGGCAGGTCGGAAAGTACGATAGCTTCCTTGCTGGTGATGATCCGGTCTCCATCAATTGGAAACGGTGGGATGGTACGAGGTCGGGCGCCTGTAGCAATGACAATGTTCTTTGCCTGCAGCCTCTGCCCTTCGGGAGCAACTTCCACGATGCCGCCGCCCCGGAGAATGGCCTCGCCGGCAATGTGTTCCACCTCATTCTTCCTGAGCAGGTAGCCCACTCCGCGGACGTTCCGGTCCACTACTTTCCGGCTGCGCTCGATGGCAACGGCGTAGTCAGCGGAGAAGCCGTCAAACTTGAGGCCGAACTCTTCGGCTCGATGGAAGTATGAGACAACCTCGGCGTTCTTCAGCAGCGCCTTGCTGGGGATACAGCCCCAGTTCAGGCACACGCCACCCAGTTCATCCCGTTCCACGATGGCGGTCTTGAGACCCAGTTGAGCGGCCCCTATGGCCGCCACGTAGCCCCCTGGACCAGCGCCGATTACTACCAGATCGTATTCCCCTGCCATTGCTCCCCGCCCAGGTTCAAGATTGGCCCGATTATAGCGACAGACTCAGCCGCTAACAAGTTTGACCCAGGTGGTTACCCAGGTAAGGGATACCTATTACATTGCA
>JAPPJA010000281.1 GCA_028874675.1 Chloroflexota bacterium | reverse complement strand
TTTTTTTTGTGTTTTTCTTAAAAATATAAAATTTCTCTCCCCCCCCATCCCTCTCCTCGCCCCCCCCCCGGCGCCCCCCCCCCCCCGGCTGTAGCCAAGATTCCCCCTGTTTCAAGCATGACGAGCCAATTTGGCGACACCACCTACAACCCCACCGTCCAGATAGCATTACCTGTCCGGCGACGGTGTTGCCGCAAGGGGCGGCCGGTGAGCCGCCCCTTCCCCTGGCCTTGCCGTCATGTCCCGGACTAACACTGGACGCGCCCCGCACGGTCGAGTCTCTTCGCCGCCGCGCCGTCCTCGCAGGAGGGCCTAAAACCAACGGTACCGACCTGTTCCCGCTAACCGACAATCCCCTCGTCAATCATGGCCCTGAAGGCGCCGTCGAAGGCTTCCAGGCTGGCGTCAATGTCGGCCTCGGTGTGGACGCCGGACAGGACGCCGCTGGTGCGGGACATCAGGTCCACGCCCCGAACCTGAAGGGCCTGCCGGAAGGCGGTCTGCACGTCCGGGGGCGCGTTCTTGAGGGTGTTGGCGTCGAGCCCCTCGATGGAACGCCCGCCAAAATAGAGGTGGAAGGTGGACGACTCCCCGTACACTGAGGCGGCTATCTCGTGGCGGTCTATTATCCGGCGCAGACCAACCCGCAGCCGTTCAGCCATGCGGTCCGCCTGGGCCTGCATTTCGCCGGTGGCGGCGATGCGCAGGGCTGCGTTGCCCGTGGCGGCACAATAGGGGTTGGCGTTGAAGGTGCCGCCGTGCAGTACCCGCTGGTAGCGGTCATGCTGCCGGTCGCCCGTCTGCACCATCACCTGCATCACCTCCTCCCGTCCGGCCACCGCGCCGCCGGGAAGACCGCCGGTCAGGATCTTGGCCAGGGTACACAGGTCCGGTTCAATGCCCAGCCATTCCTGCAGTCCACCCGGGCTCCACCGGAAGCCGGTGATCACCTCGTCCAGGATCATAACCACGCCGTACTTGCGGGTCAGTTCCCTCACGCCTTCCACGAAACCTTCCTGCCGGGGCACCGTGCCGTAGGAGGCGCCGGAACCCTCGGTTATCACCCCGGCAATATCGCCGTTGCTGGCCAGGGCGTCCTCCAGCACATTCAGGTCCGGAGGCAGGACCATAACCGAGTCCACCGCTCCCTGGGGTATGCCCAGGGACGCCGGAGAATCGAAGGGCGGCAGGTTGCCGGGCATAACGTAGTCGTGCCACCCGTGGTAGTGGGACTCCCACCGGATTATCTTCTCCTTGCCCGTGTAGGCCCGGGCGATGCGCATGGCCAGCATGGTGGACTCGGCGCCCGACGCGACAAACCGCACCTTGTCGGCGCAGGGGATCAGGTTGCAGACCCTTTCTCCCCATTCCAGCATGGACTCCACCGGCGCGCCAAAGTGGGACCCGATGGGCGCGGCCCGGGTCAGCGCTTCCACCACCTCGGGGTGGGCGTGCCCCAGCAGCAACGACGCGGAGCCCAGACCGTAGTCAATGTACTCGTTGCCGTCCACGTCCCACTTGCGGGGCCCCTGCCCGCGTTCAATGGTGATGGGAAAGGGCGCCGCCACATAGCCGTCATGGCCGGCGCCGCCCGAGGGAAAAAGCTCCCTGAACCTGGGATAAAGTTCTGCCGAGCGGGGGTTTTTCCTGATGTACTCATCCCGGATCGTCTCTGGCATGATCTCCTCCTGCAATTCCGGCCCCGGCCCAGCGACTGACCCGGAACAGCGGAATGGTTACTTGATACTGACCCACCTGTGCGCCACCAATTTAACCCAAACAAAGGGTCCATGTCACCGCTGGCGGCGGGGAATACCGCCAGGTTTGCGGGCCAACTCTTCCCGACCAGGGGATCGGGAGATTGTCGCCAGGAGTGTACCCTTCCAGGCATTCGCGTTACCGGCAGGGGCGGTTAGCTGACGGTACCTGCCCCGGGCTTATACTGCCGATCCACCAGCCAACCACCCGGATCGGACGCAATTACCGCTCCCTGCTGCGCCGGGGCGGTGGCGCCCAGGCTGCCGCGCCGGTCTGAGGCGTCTCGCCGCATCCGCCGGACGCCGGCCATTGTCCTGTAGCGGACAAAGGTGAAGGTTTATTCATTCTCCTTCAACCTGAAATAGCGTTCTTCTCCTTCAACCGCTCACTAACCGTACCTGGCGCTCCCCTTACCGGCAAATTTCCGGCGCAATTGACCGCTTTGGCGCGTGTATCCATAATTGATGGGAAATCAGCAAGGGGGGTGAAGACTCATGATTGAATGGCTTGGCATCAGTCACCTTTTCCAGCTTTCCGGCACGGAAGCAATAGCCGGCTTTTTTACTCCCCTGGCCATATTCGTCGCCTTCTTCCTGGCCCAGATCATCCTGCCGGCCCGGCGGGTCACCGGGTATGTGGTCAATCCGGAAACGGGCGAGCCGCGCAGCTACCGCCTGAACGGCCTCCTGGTCTATATCATCGCCCTGGCGGTGTGGGCCTTCGAACTGACGGGAATGCCCCGGGACTGGTTCTACAGGTCCGCCATGTACGCCATTGCCGGCGGGACGGTCTTTTGCCTCATATTCTCCCTGTACGCTTTGCTCAGCCAGCCTCCGGGGAGAATCAGGAACCCCTTTGTGGCCTTTTGGGACGGACGGGCCCTGGAACTGCCCTTCCTTAAAGGGCGCTTCGACGTGAAGATGTACCTGTACGTGGTCGGCGGGACTATGCTGTCCCTCAACGCCCTTTCCGGGGCCGCTTATCACTACGACAGGTTTGGCGCCGACTTTAATCCCGGTGTTTTCCTGTACGCGGCCTTTTTCACCTTCTACGTGGTGGACTACTTCATCTTCGAACGAGTCCAGCTATATACCTACGCCCTGATCCACGAACACCTGGGCTTCAAGCTGATATGGGGCAGGCTGGTTATTTACGGGTGGATCTACATCCTGCCCCTGTGGGGCATGGCCGCCTACCCCAATCCCGGGTTTTCCACGGCGTGGACGTATGTCTGGCTCATCGGCGCGGCTGCGCTTTTCCTCACCGGCTGGGGAATTTCCCGGGGCGCCAATATGCAGAAATACACCTTCAAGCGGTGGCCCGAACGCAAGTTCCTGGGGTTTATGGAGCCCAGATACATCGAGGCCGGCGAGCGCAAGATTCTCTGCAGCGGCCTGTGGGGAGCTGCCCGCCACTTCAACTACCTGGGCGAGGGCTTCCTTTCCTTCTCCATCGGGCTGGTCTTCGGCTACTTTGCCAACCCCTGGGCCTGGACCTACTTTGTCTTCATCACTTCCCTGTTCACCTGGCGGCAGCGGGTGGACGAAGCCAACTGCGCCGAAAAGTACGGCGAGGAAAAGTGGAACGAGTACCGGTCACGGGTCAAGTACCGGATTCTTCCCGGCATCTATTAACAGCTCTCCCGAAAGAACCGCGCGGGCGGCACAACGTTCCTGCTCCGCCGGCAAGGCTCTCGACTCTGTGTTGCCTGCGGCAGCCTTTCCTATTGCGGGGTTGGCCGGAAGCCCGGTGGGAGCAGGCCCACTGGTCTGCCTCGTTCCCCCGGCAGACCACCCTGATCGGAAACTAACCTCATTGGCCTCATCGGACTGATTGCAAATTGATGGCTATGCTTGCATAATAATTGCATGGCAGTGCAGATAACGATACGGGGAGTTCCCGAGGAAGTTCGGGATGAGCTGGCCGCCCGGGCGGCGCTACGGCATCAGTCAATGCAGGAATACCTGAAGGGTGAACTGGAGCGCCTTGCCTCCAAGCCCTCGGTTGAAATGTGGCTGGAGCGGGTGCAGGAACGCAAGGCCGCCTATGGGACCCGGGTACCGGCAACTGAGATTCTTGAGGCCAGAGACCGGGACCGCAAGTGACCGTGGTCATAGACGCCTCGGCGCTGGTGGCCGCGCTGGTTGACTCGGGTTCCGATGGCCGCTGGGCAACGTCTTTGATTGCCCGGGAGAGTCTGGCCGGTCCGGAAATGCTGCCGGCCGAGGTGTGCAACGTTCTGCGCCGGCTGGAACTGTCGGGCAGGCTCTCCGCCGCGGAAGCTACCCTCGCTTATGGCGACCTGCAACGCCTCAACCTGGACCTGTTTTCCTTCGCTCCATTTGCCCATCGGATATGGGAACTGCGTGGCAACTTCACCAGCTACAATGCCTGGTATGTTGCCCTGGCCGAGGCCCTGGAATGCCCCCTGGCAACCCTGGACCTGAGGCTCATTGCCGCCAGGGGCGCAGAGTGCGAATTCCTGCATCCTGAGGCAGGGTGAAGCGTCCTGGGCGTGTCGTCAATTTGCCCCGTCATTCCAGCTTTTGCAGGAATCTTGACTTCAGCCAGCGAGGTTCCCGCCTTCTCGGGAACGACGGAAAGGGACGCTGGGATACTTCTACCTTCAATTTGACGACAGCCCCTGGAGCCATCCCCGGGCTCGTTGCTTTGAATAGCGCTGGCCTGCACTACTCATACCGAAGCGCCTCCGCCGGGGCAATGGCGGCCGCCTGGCGGGCCGGCAGAATGGTGGTCAGAATTGAAAAGAAATACGCCGCCAGCGAGATCAATATCACCTTGCCCCAGGGCAGCACAAACGCCACTTCAGGCTCATCCACCCGCAGCTCGTCTATCAGCTCCACCGAGGAAATCAGGCCCAGTACCAGCCCCAGGCCAATACCCAGGATGGATATGAAAGAGGCCTCGGCGATAAAGCTCAGCTGGACCATTCCCCGGGAAAAGCCAATGGCCCGCAGCACGCCGATGGCGTGACGCCGCTCCACCACTGCCCGGGTGCTGATAACCCCCAGGGCGGCTATTCCCACGAACAGGCCCAGCGCCATGAACCCGATAAGCAGGTTGAACAGGGCCTGCTGGGACGCCTGCGCCTCGGCAATTGACTCCTTCAGGTTCAGGGTCTCCACTCCATTCCGGAAGAAAGCCGACTCGATGGCGCCCGTTCCGTCGGCGGCGCCCTCCCCGATATTGAAGAATAGCTGGGTGGCATTCACTTCACGGCCGATGGTCTCCGGGGATACGTAGAACCCCACGGGGACGGGTCCGATGGAAGCCAGCGTATCCAGCACCCCTATAACCGTAATGTCTATGGTGTTCCCGCTCTCCAGGTCGCGAACAGCTATTTCCACCGGTTCCATCGTCTCGTTTTCAATGTACAGGTCCTCCACGCCCGCCAGGGTGAACTGGTCCGACGTCAGGGCAAATGCCGCATTGTTTCGCTGGGGGACAATGGTGGAGTTCACCACGGCAAACCCCGGGTTCGTCCTTACCGCCTCCCATACGCCCACGCGGTCCACGCCCTCTTCCCCCGTGTATTGAGGAAGAGACAGGGCAATGTCGTATCTGTTGGACTCGACAAAATCGTCGCCTATCCCGGTCAGGGTGGTGTCGGCATACCCGCCGGAGGAATCGGCGGCCAGCCTGGCATCCGCCAGCGAAATGGTCCGGAAGGTACCCACCGAAGGTGACCCGTTGACACGCTCCACGAAAGCCAGGTCCGGGTTGGCTTCCACCGCTGCTCTCAAGTCGCCTATGGGGTTCAGGTCCGACCGCACGAACCCCACTACCTCGTAGCCGCCTCCCATCCGCTCCTGGTTGTCCAGCAGATTGGAAAAGACATCTACAAAGGTGGCCATGACGGTGACGGAAAATATGACGATGGCGAACATCGCCAGCGACATCCCGGTCCTGAAGCGGTTCTGGAGAGGATAGGACACCGCCGATTTCACCACCGGGGCGTACCGCCGGATTCGGCCAACGGTATTGCTGGCCAGGCCCAGCACTATGGGGGCGTTGTTGACGGTTACCAGCACCGCGCCCGTTACCAGGAAAACTCCCAGGATGAAGAACCCTGACATATCCTCGGTAAAGTCCTCTTTCCAGGCCTTCAACACGCTGTGGGGTATCAGCCAGTAAACGACCAGGAAAAGTCCCACCACCGTGAACGCAGTCCTCTGCGATACCCTGAACGCCCGGGCAACCATGGCAAGGCCAATGGCCGTGAGGGAGAGGCCCAGCCCAAAGAAGGGCAGGTGGGCCGCGTTGAATGCGGCCAGGGTGGCCACCACGCCAATGGCCGTCATCACGATGGCCCGGATCAACGGACCCCGGCGCCCCCGTTCCAGCTGTGGTTCGGGAAGGTCTCGAATTGCCCGCACAATGTTCAGCCGGCTGATGCGCCAGGAAGAAAACGCCACGGTGACAAAAGTAAGCACGCCTCCCGCCAGGAACGCGGAAATAAGGCTCACCGGCTGCACCCGGGGCGTGAAGGTGAAGCTCTCCACCGCCTCGCTGATCACTGCGGAAACGGCCTCCACCAGGGCCAGGCCCAAGCCCACTCCAATGACCGCCCCGATAACCGCGGAGCCTATGCCGTAGATGGCCCCTTCCACTATGAACATCCGCACCAGGTGCTGCCGCTGCATGCCCACGGCCCGGGCCATTCCCATCTCGCTCTTGCGCTCGGCGGCCAGCATGGAAAATATGAGGAATATCAGCAGCAGGCCCACCCCGATGGAAAAGAGGCCAAAGGTGGTAAACAGCGATACAAAAATCCCGCCCACTTCGTTGGCCCGCGCGATGGCAACCTGCTTGACCGGGTCCATCTCCAGGCCGTTGGCAACCACGACCGGATGGTCCTCGTAGCGGGCAACCACGGCATCGGTCAGTTCCACGCCGCCGAAAACGTCGCCCCGGTTGGAAACCAGGACGGACGACAGCTCGCCCGGCCGGCCCAGCATTTCCTGTACGGCCGCCAGGTCCGCCATCAGAATTACCTCCGCGCCCTGCCTGGGCACATAAGCGCCCTCCACCACCCCCCGGACGGTGACGGGGACCAGCAGACCCGGCCCCAGGGCAATGTTTATCCTGCCCCCTGGCTGCACCTCCAATGCGTCCGCCCCGTCGCTGGTGATAAAGACATCGTTGTCTCCAAGATCGGCGATATCAACGGGGACGCCGCTGGTGTCCAGCAGTTCGTCAAAGGCGCTGGCCCTTTCCGGGTCCAGGCCCGCCAGCAGGGAGGAGGACTCGAACCGCTGGCTGACGGGATTGACCGTGGCTATCCTTTCGACCAGCGCGGGCAGAACCCCGTCGATATCCTCGTCCGCGTCCAGCGCCGGAACCAGTTCCTCGAATACGGATTCGGAAAAGCCGCTGGGCAGGGAGCGGCCCTCCCATACCGCCGCGTCCTCATCCACCTGCAGTACCTGGTCCATGGACCGGAAGGCCTCGGCGGCGGTAATCTTGATGCTGTAGGTAACCGAGTCTCCAATGGTGAATGCGCTGGAAATGATCGCCGTCGCCAGCATCAGGCCCGACAGAATCAGGATGCTCTGCCCCGGCCTCCGGAACACATTGCGAAAGGCCATGCGGACCAGTATGGGGTTCCGAATCCTGACGAAGAGCAGGAAGGAGAAGGCAATCCCGAAGAGGACTGCCAGGACGGCGGCAATATTGGCGATGGGCGCCCCGAAAAGCTCATCCATACGAACCTACACCGCCTTGCCTGTGCCGTCGTCCACAATCAGGCCGTCCCGCATGCGGACGGTGCGGTGCGACATTTCCGCCACCGCATCCGAGTGGGTGACTATGACGAAGGTCTCGTCCAGTTCCTTGTTCAGCCGGATGAGGAGTTCCATCACCTCTCCGGCATTCTCGCTGTCCAGGTTGCCCGTAGGCTCATCCGCCCACACAATTTCCGGCCGGTTAACCAGGGCCCTGGCAATGGTCACCCGCTGCTGCTGGCCGCCGGACATCTCCGACGGATAATGGCCGGCCCGGTGGGAGAGGCCGACCAGCGACAGCGCCTCATGCGCCTTCTCCCGCGACTCCTTCTCCGGAAAGCCCGACACCAGCAGGGGCATCTCCACGTTCTCCAGGGCGGTCAGAACGGGCAACAGGTTGAAAGACTGGAAAATATACCCCATCCGGGTCGCCCGGAAGCGGGTCTTCGCCGTGTCGCTCATTTCCGACAGGTCGGCCCCGCCAATGGTGATAGTGCCCGCATCTATATCGTCCAGGCCGGACATACAGTTCAGAAGAGTGGTCTTGCCTCCGCCGCTGGGGCCCATGATGGCCACCATCTCGCCCCGCTTTACATCCAGGCTCACCCCTCTCAGGACGTGGACCTGCAGTTCCCCCGAGCCATAGCTCTTGTGCACTTCCCTGGCCTGGACAACGGAATCCCCCAAATCGTTTGTCATGAACCTTCCCTTTCGAGGCAATGCAATGCTTCACAGCCGCCGGGTGTATGTGAGTGGCGATAGGGCTGAATTGCCCATCTCTACGGTCCGGCTTGTACCCAGTCCAATATACATTGGCTGGCAAGATAACGCTCGAGATTATACCAGAGGCTGTATTTAAAAAGTGATCCTCTCGATTCTGGCGCCTCAAATCTTCACAATAAGCCCACAACTGGCCCTGCTTCCTGCCGGTAAGAGCGGGAACATCGAACCTGGTCAAGTCTTGGGGTGGGTAGGGGCGCATGGCCATGCGCCCCTACGACCTTGGGGATAGAGGCAGGCAGTCCCCCTCAATTCTGAACGCTTTCCCTGCCGCCGTCCCTTAGCATCGGCACGCGGGCGGTGGTATGCTCAAGACTCCATTGGCAAGCCAGCGGAGGACGACATGCAGCAAAGACCCTTCGGCAAACTGGGCTCCGTCAGCGCCCTCACCCTCGGCGGAGGCGGCCTGGGGCAGGTATGGGGCGCAACTACCAGGGCGGAATGCGTCGCAACAGCGCGGGAGGCCGTGGAGTCCGGCATAACCCTGCTGGACCTGGCGCCCACCTACGGCAACGGCGAGGCCGAGAGCGTCATCGGCGAGGCCTTCGCCGGGGACCTGCCCGCCGGCGTGCGGATTACCACCAAGTGCCGGGTTGGCGCCACCCCGCCGGAGCGGGTGTACGACCTCATCTCCGGAAGCCTGGAGGAAAGCCTGCGGCGCATGAAGCTGGAGCGGGTTGACGTTATGTTCCTGCACAACGCCGTCACCCTGGCGGGCGAAGCTGGCGACCGGCTGACTACAGTGGCAAACGTAACCGAGGCGGTGGCGCCCGCCTTCCAGCGGCTCGCGGCCGAGGGCCGCATAGACCACTGGGGCTTGACCGGCATCGGCGAGGCGGATGCCCTGATTCACCTGCTGACCAACGGCCCACGCCCGGACTACATCCAGTGCATCGCCAACCTCCTCGACTCGGCCGGCGCCTTGCCCCAGGGCAACCAGCCCCTCCGTCCCCGCGACGTCATCGCCGCGGCCAATGCCAGCGGCGCGGCAGTTTTGGGCATACGGGCAGTCCAGGCCGGCGCCCTCACCGACGCCATAGACCGGCAACTGCCCGAGGGGCACACGGAGCTGGCGGACTTCGCGAGGGCGGCCCCCTTCAGAGCCATCGCCGCCGAACTGGGCTGCAGCGCCGCGCACCTGGCCCACCGCTACACCCTGACCATGGAGGGCGTCTCGACAGTAGTCCTGGGCGTCAAGAACCGGGAGGAGCTGAGGGAGTGCGTGGCGGCCGAGTCAGCGGGGCCGCTGGACTCCACCTTGGTGGCCCGCATAGACGCTGCGGTAAATCCCCGGGGCTAGTTCGCATTCCCAGGGGCTATCGCCAAATTGAAGATTGAGGTTTCCCAGCGTACCATTTCGTCGTTCCCGCGAAGGCGGGAACCTCGCCGGCTGT
>JAPPJA010000336.1:5198-9738 GCA_028874675.1 Chloroflexota bacterium | reverse complement strand
CAGACTGCGCCGAAAGAGACCCTGCCAAGTCAGAGCTGTATATCGTAGAGGGCGAATCCGCAGGCGGGTCAGCGAAAATGGGTCGGGACCGCAGCTTCCAGGCGATCCTGCCGCTAAAGGGAAAGATTCTGAACGTGGAGCGGGTGCTCCAGCAGCCTGACAAAATACTGGGTCACGAGGAAATTCGCTCAATCATTGCCGCGGTGGGCGCCGGTGAGGGCGATGAATTTGACCCCACCAAGGTCCGTTATCAAAAGGTCATCATTATGACCGACGCGGACGTTGACGGCTCCCATATCCGCACCCTGGTGCTTACCTTCTTTTTCCGCCGCATGCAGGGCCTGATAGACAATGGATACCTGTATATTGCACAGCCGCCCCTGTACCGGATTCAGTCTGGACGTAGCGCTCCTCAGTATGTTTACACCGAGGAGGAGAAGGAAACGGCGCTGGCCAAATTTGAAGGTCGCCGCAATGTGCAGCTTCAGCGGTACAAGGGCCTGGGCGAGATGAATCCGGAACAGTTGTGGGAAACCACAATGAATCCGGAAAGCCGCCAGATGCTCCAGGTAAACATCGACGACATAATCGAAGTGGACGATGTCTTTACTACGCTTATGGGCGAGGCGGTGGGACCCCGAAAGACCTTTATCCAGTCCCGCGCCCGGAGTGTCAAGAACCTGGACGTGTAGGTTCGGCGGCGTAATTCGCGTGAATTGTCCGTCGCACCGGTCACCGAATTTGGAAAAACGACGCCAATGCCTTATAATGGCGTCTCTACAAACGCAGTCACCACATAGTTTATTGTTGACGGAGGAATCAGTTGCCAGCCAAAAAGGCCGCTCGCCAGTCTGTAAAACGCGCCCAACGCAACCAGAGTGTCCGCAGGACCACCCGCACCGCTATCGCCGGCGCCCGCCGTGCAGTAGTGTCCGGTGATGTCGAGGTTGCCGAGCCTGCTATTCGCCGCGCCATCAGCTTGCTGGACAAAGCGGTCAAGAAAGGTATTCTCCACAAGAACAACGCCTCTCGGCGGAAGTCCAGGCTGGCCGCTCGCTTGAATCAGCTGACCAACTGATTCCCTTAACCCTCAGCCATTGTCAGCGCCGGGCCATTTGGCCCGGCTTTTCTTTGTGCCATGCCCTGCAGGCAAACCTCTCTGAGGGCTGAATCGTCAGTTAGCCGCCACTGATGAGCATCTCCTTCCGGATGACAGCGACAAATTGACATAAATGTTCTCATTTGATACCCTTCTGAGAACATTAGTTTTAAAGGTGTGTAATGACGCTCAACAAAAAGATGCCGGCCCGCAGGCAGCGAATCCTGGACTTTATCCAGACGTTCATTGAAGATAATGGCCTGCCACCAACGGTGCGAGACATTCAAAAGGCCTGCGAAATCAGCTCGACGTCGGTGGTTGATTACAACCTCAGAATTCTGGACCGGGATGGATTTCTGAATCGCCGTCCGGATGTGGCCCGGGGCATTGAGCTGCTGGACGATGCAGGTCAACCCGTGGGGGCAGTGCCCCGTGTGCAGATCGTAGGGCGAATTGCCGCAGGCTCACCACTGCCTGTCTTCTCGGCTGAAGGCAATGCCGCCAGCCAGGAGTTTGAGAGCATCGAGGTTGCGCCGGACCTGCCCAAGAGGCATGGCCGCCTGTTTGCCCTGGAGGTCCAGGGTCAGTCCATGATTGATGCACTGATCGACGATGGAGACGTTGTGGTCATCAAGCCGTCTCATCTGGCCGAACCTGGTGAAATGGTGGTGGCCTGGCTGAAGGATGAAGAGGAGGCCACCCTGAAAAAATTCTATCCGGAGGGTGATCAGGTAAGGCTGCAACCGGCCAACAGCAGTATGGACCCCATCTATTGCTCCGCCGAAAACGTGGAGATTCGCGGCAAGGTGGTAAGTGTTATCAGGAAGTTCGGTTAGCGGGCCCGGATGCCATCTGAACCCTGAACTACGCTCGACCTCATTCAGGGGTCGAGCGCTTTCTTATCTCCGGCTGTTGCTCAGGGCGCCATAGGTGGCTACCAGGAATGGAACGCAGTAAGTGAGCGGAATCTTCCAGTACAGGGAGCTATTGACCTGCCCCGATATCAAAAGATCCCCCTGGTTAAGGGCGGTCAGAATGCTTCCAACCACCAGGGCCGCCATGGCAGATCGTTTCAGCATCGGCCGGTGCAGCAGAGAACACGCCAGGCACTTGGTTGCGGCGGAAGCTTCGCCCGTTCCACCTTGGTGGTCCGGTGTTCGCCTGGGCGGCCGGAATGCAAAGGACAGGGCTCCCTGCAAGCCCTTGCCACACCGCCCGCAGATGACTGCTTCACTGTTTGTAGTCATGAGGCAGCTTCCAAATCGAAGTCAATGAACCTTCCATTGCGTCGGATGATCCTGAAGTTGCAAGGCTTGGGCGCACCGTCCGGGTCTGGCGGGGCCCGAAAGGCCGAAGGCGCAACCATCCAGAATGGATGCTGCGCCTTCACAGAAATGGCTGACCGCTCTTAGCTTCACAAGTTTCTTGTTTGTCTTTGCAAGGGATCGTTTACTTCGGTGGGTAAACCGACCTGTCGTTTACCCCATACTCCCAGCGAACTAGCTGGACTTGCCGATACGAAATACCTTGGTGCCACACACGGGGCAAGTTCCATGCGTGGCCGGTCGGCCGTTCTTCAACGTTACTTCTTCCGGGTTATTGATCTCCTGCTTGCTGCGGCATTTGAAGCAATAAGCTTCCATCCTCCTCTCCCTCCGTAAAAAGTTTCTTTATCAGATTCTCGAGAGCCCAGTGTGGTTCGATTGATTTTCCAGTCCAGATTGGACCCTGCTAAGGTGAAGCTGTCAGCCGCGCCCCTTGATCGCGTGCCCATATAAAGTCTCTTTATGGTACAGGCAAATGGGGCAAAGGTTTCTGCTGCATTATGTAATACAAAAACCCGGCGGGGTTTGTCAAGGCAGATAGGGCCTCTATCTGGTAAATTGAGCCAGAAATGGCAAAATCCATGGCGCAAGTGGCGAAAAACCGGGTGGTTGCTCCCTACAGGGGCGATTATGGCCGAGTGTGGGCCCCGGCGTTCCCGGCAGCGCCGTCGAGGGAGTCAGCGGCGAAGGGTGATGGGACATCCATTTGAAACACTTTAACTGGCTGCCAGGTATTCTCCTGCCGGTCATACCGGACCAGGGCGATAAACCTGCCGTCGTTCCCGTATGCCCGAAATTGCTCCAGATATCCACCCTGGAGCGGAGTTCGCCCCGCCGAAACGGCCTGACCATTAGCGATCAGTCTTTCAGCCGCCTCTCCCAGCTTGACCGCCCGGAAGCCTCGGAGCGCGTGGTCAATTGGGTGGATATAGTCCAGCCAGGCATTGTCGCCGTCTGATTGACTGACAGCGGATTCCAGGTTTGAAGGGGTAATTCCGTCAGCAGAGCTGAATCCGGCGCAATACCGGCGCTCCAGGTCAGTGACATACCCCCCGCAGCCCAGGGCCTGGCCCAGGTCGTGGGCCAGGGAACGCATGTACACGCCCCGGCCGCACTCCACATCAAGGGTAATCTCCGGAAGGCTGAAATCCAGCAGTTCAATACCAAAGATTTCCACCGGCCTGGCCTCACGCTCCACTTCCAGTCCCGCGCGAGCCAGCTTGTAAAGCCTCTGTCCGTCAACCTTCACGGCGCTGAACATGGGGGGCTTCTGGTCAATTGAGCCGATGAACGGCTGGCAGGCGTCCGTCACCAACTCAGGCGTGACGTAGCCGGGTTCCCGTACCGGCGTCACTTCGCCTTCAGAATCGTAGGTCTGCGTGGTAGCGCCCAGCCTGACCACCATGCGGTACCGCTTGGTCCCGTCCACCACGTATTCCATCAACCTGGTAGCCTGACCGAAGCACACCGGCAATACCCCGCGGGCCAGTGGGTCCATGGTCCCCGCGTGACCGACTTTCCTGCGTATGCCGGTAATGCGCTTTACCTGGCGCAGGGCGTCCATCGAAGTGATTCCCAGCGGCTTGTAGAGATTCAGGAAGCCGTTGACGGTTGGCGCATGGGGCCGGCTGGAATTTGACCTGCCACGAGGCATGGAGTTCAACTCCGACGGGGAAAGGAAAGGGGGCCCGAGTACGTAGGAAGAGTCTCGCGGTCCGGCGGTTCAGGCAAGGGTTCCTGGAATTGGTCCATGAGGCGGAGAACGGCGTCGGCATCCTCCATGCTCTCATCGAGGGCAAACTAGAGAAAGGGAACATACCGCAGCTTCAGCCTGTCGCGCAGGGAGCGCCGGAGGAAGGTAGCCGCTGACTGGATACCCTCCAGGGCGGCATCCTTGGCATCCTGCTCTCCCAATACGCTCACATAGACCCTGGCGTTGCGCAGGTCTGAAGTGGTTTCCACCTTGGTTATGCTGATTACGCCATTGAGCCGCGGGTCCTTGATTTCTCGGGACAAAAGCAGGCTGATTTCCTGGCGCAAGAGTACATTTATGCGGTCGCCGCGGCGGCTTCCAGGCCTTTCTCGATGAACTGGCGGCGCAGTTGCGCGTCAAGGG
>JAPPJA010000336.1:0-5188 GCA_028874675.1 Chloroflexota bacterium | reverse complement strand
AATCAGACTGGGGCCGACCTGCAGGCAAGAACAGCCGGAGCCATGGAATGAAGTCAGTGGACTGCTAACGCTGAGCCCGCTCCTGTCGATGGGCCTGCAGGACGTCTCCAAGTTCGAAGTCGTTAAAGTCATCCAGCAGAATTCCACAGTCCATTCCGTTAGTTACTTCGTTGACTTCATCGCGGAAATGACGCAGGCTGGCCAGGCTGGTCTCTCCCAGCAGTTCGCCTTCTCTCATCACCCGGATTGAGGCGCCCCTGGTCATTCTGCCGCTGGTTACGCGACAACCGGCAATGTTGATGCTGCGCCTGGAGGGGAATATTTCCCTGATTTCGGCTTCGCCAATTACCACGTCGGTAAAGGCGGGTTCCAGCATACCGTGGAGGGCCTGCTCAATGTCGTCAATCATCTGGTAAATGATGTCGTAGTGGCGTATTTCAACGCCCATTCGTTCGGCGACTCGTTCAACGCCAATCTCGTCTCCCACGGCGAAAGCTACAATAATGGCGTCGGATGCGCTGGCCAGGAGAATGTCCGATTCCGTGACGTTTCCGCTGCCCGCGTGCAGAATGCGCACCCTGGCTTCGGCCTCGGTCAATCGCTCCAGGGACTGCCTGACAGCCTCCACGCTTCCCTGGACGTCGGCTTTCAACACCAGGTTCAGTTCCTTTACGTCGCCGGCGTCGATCTGCTTTACTACTTCCTCCAGCGTAAGCGCCCGCACCTGGGACTGCTGGATGGACTTGTCCCTCTCCCTTTCGTGGGCCATGGCCCGGGCAGCCCTCTCGCTGGGCATAACGCTCATCAGGTCGCCCGCCTCGGGTATTGCGCCAAAGGCGAGAAGCTCCGCCGGCGCGCCGGGCACCACTTCCCTGATGGCCTTGCCCCGGTCGTCGGCGATGGCTTTAACCCTGCCCCAGGCTGTACCGGCCACCACGTAGTCGCCCACGCTGAGCGTACCGCTCTGGATCAATACGGTAGCCACCGGTCCCCGTTTCCGGTCCAGCTTGGCCTCAATTACCACGCCGGAAGCGGGCCGGTTGGGATTTGCCCTGAACTCCGACACTTCCGACAGAATCAGGATGTTCTCCAGCAGGTCGTCTATTCCCTCGCCGGTGCGGGCCGAAACCGGGACTGAAATAATGTCGCCACCCCAGTCCTCAACCAGCAGGTTGTGTTGGCTCAACTGCCGCTTTACCCGCTCAGGATCGGCGCCGGGCAGGTCCATCTTGTTTATCGCTATAACGATAGGCACCTCGGCGGCACGGGCGTGGTCGATGGCCTCTTCGGTCTGAGGCATTATGCCGTCGTCAGCCGCGACAACCAGGATGGCAATGTCAGTTACTCGAGCTCCCCTGGAGCGGATGGAAGTGAAAGCCTCGTGTCCCGGGGTGTCCAGGAAGGTAATTTTCTGTCCTTCGTGCTCCACCTGGTAGGCGCCAATGTGCTGGGTGATGCCTCCAACTTCCCGGTCGGCCACGTGGGCGTTTCGTATGGAATCCAGCAGGCTCGTTTTGCCGTGGTCAACATGGCCCAGGATTGTTACCACCGGAGGACGCAGCTCAAGGTCTTCAGTCGATTCGGGCGCTGCTCCCTGGTCAACGCCCGCGCTCTGCAGGGCGCCCGTCTCCGCCACTTGCTCGGCCACCCGAGTCCGGATGCCGTAGGCGGCGGTAACCAGCGAAGCCACCTCATGGTCTATCATCTGGTTCATTGAGACCATTATGCCGTTTCGCATCAACTGCTTGATGACATCCACGGGGCTCTGGTCAACCAGTTCCGAAAGGTGCTTGACGGTAAGAGTCTGGGGCAATACCAGCGTTCGAGAAGGGCCGCGACGGCAGCTTCGTGTCTGTCCTTCTGTAGTCATATCATGCCTCCACCTGGGCTGCCTGTGCCACCTGGGACCGGTAATAGTCGAGCAACCTGGCGCGATCTTCACGGGAAATAGTTACCTGCAGGTTGCGCTCCAGGCTTCCCTTGCCGATACCTTTTTCCCAGCAATCAACGGAACTGCACAGGTAGCCGCCACGCCCTGAAGCCTTTCCCGTGGCATCTGCCAGGACTGTGCCCTCAGGGGTGCGTACGATGCGGGTGAACTGTTTCTTGGGCGCCCTCTGCCCGCAGGCAACACACCTGCGTTCAGGGACATGTCGGGCCTTGGCCAACCTGCGCGCCTCCTTCCCCTGTGAGGGGACAAGAATTTAAGGAAAGAGGTCGCCGCTACCTGCCTCCACCCCTTCGGGCGCCCCTGCCGGCGCCGCCGCCCGTGTTGCGCCGGGCACGGCGTCCGCCGCGTCCACCGCCACGGGTTTCTCCAACCAGATCTTCGGCGAATCGAATCTTTCCGGCGTCAGGAGTAAGAATGGGAACTTCAGGCAATTCGGGGAAGAGTTCCTCTTCCTCCTCTTCGTCTTCGTCTAGTACGTCATCCAGGGTAAAGGATGCGAGGTCGTCAACGCTGAGACTGTCTTCAGCTTCAGTGTCGGGCTGCTGGGCCCCTTCCTCATTCCGGATCATTGCTTCGAGCAGCGCTTCTTCGTCGATGGCCTCTGCCTCGGCGACCGCTGCGTTGTCGGCTTCAGACACCGCGGGTTCCGCGACCTCGGCCGTAGCTGGGGCCGTTTCCTCGACCTGTGTCTGGTCAGCCACGATGGCTTCGGCTTCGGCCACCGCTTCAAGGACCTCGGCTTCAGAAGCCGCGGGTTCGGCGACTACGTTGGCCGCCTCCAAAGCTGCCAGCCGCCGCTGCTCCTCGAGTTCGCGCAGCCTGGTTTCCTTGATTTCTTCCCACTCGGACAGACCCTTGATGTCCAGGCGCCAGCCAACCAGCCTGGCTGCCAGGCGGGCGTTTTGGCCCTCCTTGCCTATGGCCAGGGACAATTGCCGGTCCGGCACCACAACGATGGCGGTCTGATCCTGCTGGCTGAGTTCAACCTCTACAACTTCCGAGGGGCTGATGGCTCGGGCGATGAATCCCTTGGGATCAGGGTCCCAGGGTACAACGTCGATTTTCTCGCCCTGCAATTCATTCACTATGCTCTGAATGCGATTGCCGCGCAGGCCGATGCAAGCGCCTACCGGGTCCACGCCGTCCTGGGTGGAATGGACGGCAACCTTGCTGCGAAAACCGGCGTCCCTGGAAATGGCCTTGATTTCCACGGTGCCGTTATACACTTCGGGGACCTCGATTTCGAACAGCCGCTTCAGCATATCGCGGTCGCTGCGGGAAACAAGGATTTCCGGGCCCTTGGGCCCGTTTCGCACGTCAAGGACGAATACCTTGATTCGCTGTCCCTTCTTGTAGCGCTCCGTCGGGACCTGCTCGTCGTAGGGCATTATGGCCTGGGCTCGCCCCATATCCAGCGTAATCGTCCTGTTGGACTCCAGCTGCTCCACCACGCCGGTGATGATATCCTGCCGGTGCTGCAGAAACTCTTCGTAAAGGAGTTCCCGCTCGGCCTCCCGCAGGCGCTGCAGCACCACCTGTTTGGCTGTCTGCGCAGCTATGCGGCTGGCGTTGTGCGGCAGGGGTTCTGCCGCCGCAACCTCTTCACCCAGTTCGGCATTCCTCCGGATAGCCACCGCTTCCTGGAGGGATATTTCCCTGGCCGGGTCTTCGACCGATTCAACAACGGTCTTGAGTGCAAAAACGCTAACATCTCCCGTATTCGGGTTGAGGGTAACGGTAATATTCTGGCCAGCCACCGGATTGTCTTTCTTGAAGGCAGAGGCCAGGGCAACTTCTATGGCCTGAAGCACCTGCTCCTTGGGCAAATGACGTTCGGCGGCCAACTGTGTTAATGCAATCAAAAAGTCGCTTTTCACTGCCACCCTCCCAAGCTGAATTCAATCTGAATTTCAAAGTCTGAACAAATAAACACTGTGCCAACTAGCAAGAAAGCGGGTATTACCCGCTCCCCGCAAAAAAGCACAGAGGCAGTATAACATTGACCGATTTCCCTTTCAACTTAATAGCTGTTGGTGTGAAATATGCACACGCGTTTATGGACCCAAATTACGACCGTAGGGTTGCATCGGTTGAGGGAAAAAAACAGAGCAGGTGCGAATTGGCAACCCGCACCTGCTCATCCTGCCTGGCTTCATATTGTCCAGCCTTGGTATGGCTGTGTTCTTCAGTTATTTCGGCCGCACTACTGTACCTGAGCCGCTACTATGGGCAGCCTCAGTTACCACCAGATCTTGCCCTGGACTTCATCCTCCAGCTGTTCGTATTCCTTTGTCCACAAACTGGTGCTGAGGTATTTCCAGCCGCCATCGGCCAGCAGGCAGACTATGTTGCCGCTGTCCATTCGTTCGGCCTGCCGAATCGCTCCGTAAACCACTGAGCCGGAAGAAATGCCGGCAAATATGCCTTCCTGGTGCAGCAGTTCCTTGGTTGTGCGGAAGGCAGGCATGCTGCCCACCAGCAGTCTGGAATCCAGAACATTGATATCCAGGATAGGCGGGATATAACCGTCTTCCAACCTGCGCAGTCCGGATATGAAGTCGTCGGGCTCGGGGGCGACCGCCACTATACGGACGTCCGGGTTATGCTCCCGCAGGCTTCGGGCGACCCCCATGAGAGTTCCCCCCGTACCCAGGCCAGCTACGAAAGTCGTGACTTCCGGAACGGTTTCGATAATTTCCGGGCCCGTCGTCTCATAGTGGGCGTCAGGGTTGCCCCGGTTGCCGTACTGGTACATCAACAGGTAGTCATGGGGATTCTGCGCGGCCATTTCCTGGGCAACTTCGATGGAACCGTTGCTGCCCTTTTCGCCATCGGAAAAAACTGTTTCCGCGCCGTAGGCATGCAGCAATTGGCTGCGCTCCTCGCTGACATTTTCGGGCATCACCACTTTGACCTTGTAGCCCTTCAGGCGTCCGATCATGGCCAGCGAAATGCCGGTGTTGCCGCTGGTGGGTTCAAGGATGGTCCGGTCCGGGGAGATCTCCCCGTCGGCCTCGGCCCGCTCAATCATTTTAAGGGCGATCCGGTCCTTGACGCTGCCGGTGGGATTCTGGCCTTCCAGCTTGGCAAAGATACGCACCTCAGGTTTGGGGCTGAGGTGCTGCAACTCCACCATTGGCGTATTTCCAATGGTTGCCAGGATGCCCTTGTATGCCAGGCGAGTAACCATATGCCTTGCTTTTTCCTGCCTTCTATTGCGCAGTTGAGGCGATCACC
>JAPPJA010000416.1 GCA_028874675.1 Chloroflexota bacterium | reverse complement strand
GCCCAAGGACCTGGCGATAGACAGCAAGGGCCGCATCTGGTTTGCCGACCCGGTGTGGGGTCCGCCGGTGGTGGGCGGGCTGCGGGACTACGAGCTGGCGCCATACTCCATTGACTACCGGGCGGTGCTGCGAATCGAGACGCCCAACAAGGACGCGCCCCTGACCCGGATGACCTTTGACACGACGACGCCCCTGGACGTGGCGCTGTCGAGGGACGAGGACGTGCTGTACGTGGCGGAGAGCAGCGAAGAGCCGGAAGGGAAACGGGAGCTGCGGGCCTATCCGATCAACGGGGATGGCAGCCTGGGAGAATTCAAGACACTGCACAGCTTTGGGGCCGATTACCGGGGCATTCACCGGGGCATAAGCGGGATGTGCCTTGATACCGAGGGCAACATCATTGCCTGCGCCGGGTGGGAGGAGAGCGGGCCGGGGCCGATGATCTACGTATTTTCGCCTGCGGGACAGGTGCTGGAGACGCATCCGGTACCGGCGGAACCCACCAACTGCGCCTTTGGCGGGCCGGAATTGACGGACCTGTACGTTACAACCACCGAGGGGCACCTCTACCGGGTGGGGAATACCGGGCGAAAGGGGCATTTGCTTTACCCCAGGGTGGGGTAAGCGGTCGCTGGCAGTGGCGCGCCACGAGGGGAGAAGAGGACCGGCAGCGGCTTTAGAACACAGGAGATTTTGATGGTAACCGAGGCGTTCAGTTCGGGGTTTCGCAGGCTGGTGCCGGAGAATGCGGCCTTCTCCAAGGTAGCCACGGGCCTGACGTTTACGGAGGGTCCGGTCTGGAACTACCGGGAAGGGTACCTGGCCTGGGTGGACATAATCGGGGACACCATCTGGAAGTGGGAACCCGGCACAGGCAAGAGCATTGTCATGCGTCCCTCGGCCCACGCCAACGGGATGACCTTTGACAGCGAGGGTCGGCTGGTCATTGCGGGGTGGAGCGGGCGCACCGTCTGGCGCATAGAGCGGGACGGGACGCCCACAACGCTGGCCTCTCACTACAACGGGGTCAAGCTGAACACGCCCAACGACATTGTCATCAAGTCGAACGGCCACATCTACTTTACCGATCCCTCCAACGGCTGCCACCTGGTGGGTCACCAGGGAGAGGACCTGCAGAAGTACCTGGACTACGAGGGGGTTTACCGGCTGGACCCGGAGTCGGGGGAACTGACACTGCTGAACGACGATATGGTGTTTCCCAACGGGCTGTGCTTTTCGCCGGATGAGTCGAAGCTGTACGTGAACGACACGACGGAACACTACATACGGGTGTTTGAGGTGCTGGAAGACGGGACGGTGGGAAATCCCCGGCATTTTGCCGACCTGCACGGCGCGGACGTGGGCCACCCGGATGGGATCAAGGTGGATACGGAGGGGAACGTTTACTGTACCGGCCCCGGCGGAGTGTGGGTGCTGGATCCCGAGGGGAATCACCTGGGGTTGATCCGGACTCCTGAGCCGTGCCACAACTTCACCATTGGCGGCGAGGACCTGAGTACGATTTTCTTCGCGTGCCGCACCACCATTTACCGGATGGGGATCAAGGCGCAGGGGATTGCCGTTTGCGGGTAGAGGTGCGATCAGGAACTAGAGACGAACCCTGCCGCGTCCGGGCTCAAAAGTAACCAGAGCCCCATAAAGCAACTCACGCGGGTATCTTTCCAGCGCCGTAAGGCAGGCTTCAGCCTGCATCCTGGCGGACCAGTTTACCAAGCGAACTATACCTGAGTGAGGTCGTCCACGAGATACGGCCAGTTCTCCGAAGTCCTTATCAAGGGTTACCAGAATCTGGCCATAAGCAAGGGCGTGGGCGAGAATGTTGTCGTCGCCAGGGTCTTCCTCCCAATTTCCAACCCGGTCCACATCGTGGCCCGCAGCTTCCAGTTCAGAAATAACGCCGCCCCACACACAGGTATCGAGTAGCAGCTTCAACTCCTGGAATCCAGGTTAAGGGCTTCAATCCGTTCGCTGCCAATTACTTTGCGGGCGTAGAGCAAGCAGGCCTGGACATCTTCGACTTCCAGCCAGGGATAGCCGCTGACTATCGTTTCCGGGGAGTCTCCCGCCGCCAACATGCTCAGGACGTGCTCTACAGCCAGCCGGCGGCCCCGGATAGTTGGTTTTCCGCCGAATATTTCGGAGTTGAATGTAATTCTCTCCAGCAATCTCTTCTCGTCCATGGAGGTCATTATACGCCGGCTTCTGCAGGGTTCCAATTCAGGTGGCATTGGACAGGCAGAAGGGTCGAATTGCAGTCTGGGCGGCTTTCTGGCCATCTGTTCCAACTTGCTATAGACCACCTGAATCGCAGTGATAGCTTCGGTTTTCCAGGGATTGACCGGTCCCGAGGGTGACTGCATACTTGGGCTAAATTAAGCAGCAACTTTCAGGGTTATCCTCAAAGGCCCATAAAGGAGGGAGACCATGGTAAAAGAGGTCTATTTCTTCACGGAAATGGGTTACACCGCCTACTCCCAGGAAACGGCCGCCAGCTACGGGTACACCAACCTGATGTTCCCCAATGAGAACTTTGTCCCGGAAAAGGCGTCGGATCTGTACAGCATGTATTTCGAGGAACTGCAGTACTGCACCGAGAACGGCTTTGACGGGGTGATGATCAACGAGCACCACAACAATCCGTTGTGCATGATGCCGTCGGTCAATGTCATTGGCGCCGTCCTTTCCAAGTTGACCAGGAAAGGGAAGATAGTCTTCCTGGGGAACGTCCTGCCCATCCACGAGAATCCGCTGCGGGTGGCCGAAGAGATCGCGATGATTGACTGCATCTCCGGCGGGCGCGTGGTGTGCGGGTTTGTGCGGGGACTGGGGCAGGAAAGCTGGGCCACTAATACCAACCCCATTTACAACCGGGAACGGTTCGAAGAGGCCCACGACCTAATTGTAAAGACCTGGACCACGCCAGGTCCCTTCCGCTGGGAAGGGAAGCACTTCCACTTCAGGGCGGTGAACCCGTGGGCAATGCCGCTGCAGAAACCGCATCCTCCGGTCTGGATTCCCGGGGTGGCCAGCCCTGAGTCGGTGATCTTCGCCGCGCGGCACAAGTATCCATACATTGCCCTGGCGCCGCCGCTGGACCTGATGGAGGAGATTTACGATCTGTACGACCGGACGGCCAGGGAAGAAGGATACACCGCCACCTCGGACAACCGGGGATATGCCATCCGGGTGAACGTGTCGGACAGCGACGAGCGAGCCTACGAGGAGGGCAAGAAGTTCTTCTGGCAGCTTGGGACGTCCTTTGGCGTTGCGCCGAGGGAGTGGCAGGCGCCGCCGAGAGCAATGAAGACAAGCGGCCGGTGGCTCCGGGGGGCCCGCCCCTGAGCTACGAGGAGGCCCACGCTACCTACCAGATAGTGACGGGGAATCCGGATACGGTGATAGAAAAGCTGAAGCACGTGATCGACGTGGTGGACCCCAGCTACATGGTGCTATGGGGCCGGGAGGGTCCCATGACCCACGAGACGGCGACGCGGTGCATTGACCTGCTGGGGCAGGAAGTAATTCCGGCGATCAAGGAGTATGAGTCGAAGAGGGGGAGGTAGTGGGGGAACCGAGGTCGTCGCCGGAATGATCAGCGCTTGCTGGCGTGGAGGATGGTGATGCCGATGAGGTCGTCGCCGTCGTAGCGTAGGATAACGTCGTCGTCGGTAAGTTCGCTGTCGGTGGCCGGGCGAGGCTGGTCGAAGCTGATGTACAGGACATCGCCTTGTTCGTCATAAGATGACCAAAGGTTTGCAGCCGGGCTTTGGCGCAAGGCTGGGATGAGGGCGAGGTAGTGGTTCAAGTCGTATGGCGGCATCCATTAGCCTTTGTTACTGGTGTCTCTGCCAAGCGTCCCTAAAGCCGCGCGGGCAAACTGCAAGAAATTCGTCATCCCTTGTTCTGGGTCGTCAGAAATATGGCTTTCGATTACCGTTTCTCGGTTCCCCGAATGGAAGTGTTTAGGAAACGTTGATGCGGTCCTCCACCTCAAGTGTGGAATGTTATCGTGCCGGTAAATCGTTCCGTCAAGGTGGGTCCTCTCCCAATGGTAGGCGTAACGGCCAATAAACTGGGTGGACCACCAAAGGTCCATATAAGATCCGTCAATCAACTCTATTCGCAGTTTGTTGCCAACGATAGCGGTAGATGTCACGATATCCGGAAACTGGCTTTCAGCTCTTCGTCTAAGTGTTGAAAGATTGGGCACTATGATTCCTCTAGCATAGTCCTTACCCGTTCTATACGGTCGCAGAGATAGTCAACTTCCTGGAAATCCTCAAGAATATCATCCTCCTCAACCTCTCCACGTCGGATCAGGGCGTCCATCTCTTCCAGGGTTCCCACTCCGTATTTGGCGCAGCGAACCCTGCGGTCTGCGTCAAGCAGCCTGAGTTGTTCGGCGAGGAAGGCACGGATGCTTTCTCGGGTCAGGTCCGCTTCTGAGAGGGAGAATTCCTTCGCTACGGTTGCCAAGTTCAACGACATAGTTCGCTCCTGCCGGCTCTCCGACCAATTCTCCTTTCAAGGTACCGCCTATTATACGCTTATCAACAAAGCCAAACGCTGTAGTTGTGCAAAGGTCCCAGGGCAATCGCATCTTTGATTTCTATCTCCGCAGAAGCCTGAAGTTGTGCCGTCTGAATCCCGGCGAGGGTTCGAAAGCTGGCATAAGGGGTCGAGTCTAAATTCTTCGGCTTCGCTCAGAATGCCAATTCGTCGAGATGCGATTGCCCTGGGTACTCCCCTATTGACTCCCCACCGCCAAATACGGATACTTGGGGCTGGTTGGAACCATTACTTTGTGGAGGTAAACGTCCTATGACTACCGTAGGAAGCGGAGAATATACTTACGAGCTTGTTGAGAGCTGGGCCAAGCTGCCTGAGGGCGAAGAGTTTGGTATGGTCAGCGCGTGCGCCACGGACTCGGAGGGCAATCTTTATGCCTTCCAGCGGAAGGAGCCGCCCATTGTCATCTTCAATCCCGATGGCGAATTCATTGGCTCGTGGGGGCTGAACGCCATCAGCAACCCCCACGGCATTTTCATCAAGGACGACATCGTTTATATCACCGACCGCGAGGACTCGGTATGCCTGCGGTACACCCTGGACGGCAAGCCGCTGCAGGTCATCGGCGACCGGGGCGTCCACTCGGACACGGGCTGCGAAGTGCCCGGGACCCTGTGCCCGCGGTCGGCCGGTCCCTTCAACTACCCGGCGGAGCTGGTGCCTGGCGCCGGCGGCGATATGTACGTGGCCGATGGTTACCGCAACGCGCGGGTGCACCGGTTTGCTGCCAACGGCGACCTGAAGTCATCGTGGGGCGAGCCGGGCAAGGACGCGCCCAACGAATTCCACCTGGTGCACAGCATGATGGTGGGCGCCGACGGCCTGCTGTATGTCTGCGACCGGGAGAACAACCGGATCCAGATTTTCAATGCCGACGGCGAGTACCAGGGGATGTGGACCGACGTACTTCGGCCCATGGACATTTCCCAGGACGACAACGGCGTCTTCTGCATCAGCGAAGGCGGCCGGGACGCGCGGCAGGGCTGGACGGAGGAGACGGATTCCCGCATCAGCCTGATGAACGCCAACGGCGACCTGCTGGCCCGCTGGATTATCCGGGGCGGTCATGGTTCCTGGATTGCGCCCAACGGAGACATCTTCGTGGGCGTGCCCGACGGTGTGGGCGTGGACAAGTACGTGAAGCAGTAGGCTGGTTCGAGCTTGAGAGGCTTGGGGAGCGGGCGCCTGGTCCGCTCCCTTTTTTGTTTTGCAGGCCTGTAATGTCGGGCGTGGACCGGTTCCACGGGAGGTTTTGCCACGAGGCCGGGGCAGAAGCTCGTATCTGTCGCTGCCAGGTTTCTTGTGAAACCGCCTGATATGAAACGTGGCCCTTGTTAAGGCTCAACTTGAGCGGGCAGGATGGTTGCCGGACTCCGGCCTTTGCCGGAAAGTCGGGCAGGGTGGAATGGGGAATGCCCAACTGGTTAAGTTGGGCCGAAAGAAAAGAGCCCGTGAAGTAATTCACGGGCCGCGTTATTTGTGGGTCTGGACTTGGTGGCGACCCGGAGCGGACTCGAACCGCCGATCTCCGCCTTGACAGGGCGGTATGTTAACCAACTACACCACCGGGCCACTCAAAACGTGGGCCGCCTTTCAGCGGCGTATCTAAAGTTTATGGCCGGCAAGGTATCAGTGTCAAGATGGGCAATCTGACCGGAAGCATTCCATTTCAGGGGGTACGGCACAGGCAGAATAGTCGAAATGCAGCCAGGGCGGGTTTCAAACCCGCCCCTGCCTGGTAGTTCAACTACTTTGAAATGATGAGTCCTGAATGTTTGGCGTCATTCCGGCCTTGAGCCTGAATCCAGAGTGCCTGCAAGAGGTCAACAACACAGCACAGGTTCGGTCCTGGATTCCGGCCTGCGCCGGAATGACGACTATTCCCCAACCCATTACTTCAATAGCGATACACTATTGTATGAACCCCCAAAATCGCAACACAACCAGGAGGTTGTGACTTTTCAGGGTTAACTTGGAGCTATTGGCGGAGTGGCTATTCGAACACCAGGTCGTCGGGTTCGAAATCGCGGTCGTTGTCGTCAAATTGGGGGTCGGGCTTGCCCCGGGAGCCCAGGGCTGCGCGGACCGCCTGGCGGACAGTGCGGGCGAAGACGGGTTCGATGTCGGGTAATTTGCCCAGCCGGTCGCGGGCGGTTTCGGGAAGGATGCAGCGGTGGAGACCCAGGCGGGCAGCCTCGGTTACCCGTCGTTCAACCTGGGGCACCGTGCGCAGTTCGCCGCTGAGGCCCACTTCGCCGATGGCAACCAGGTGCGGGTCCAGGGGACGGTTATAGAGGCTGGAGGCCAGGGCCAGGATGATGGCCAGGTCGGCGGCGGGTTCGGTAACGCGGAAACCGCCGGCCACGTTGACGATGATGTCCTGGCCGCCCAGTTCCAGGCCCGAGCGGCGAGAGGCCACCGCGGCCAGCATGAGAAGGCGGTTGTAGTCCACGCCGTTGGCGACCCGGCGGGGCACGGGCGCGAAGGCCGGTGAGGTAAGGGCCTGGATTTCGAGGATGAGGGGTCGGCTGCCTTCCAGGGTTGGGGCCAGCGCCGCGCCCACGCCGCGCTCGTAGCGCTGGGCCAGCAAGGCCCGGGACGGGTCGGGGACTTCCACCAGGCCCTGGCCGGTCATCTCGAAGACTCCGATTTCGGTGGTAGAACCGAAGCGGTTCTTGCCGCTGCGCAGGACCCGGTAGGAACTGACCTCCTGGCCCTCCAGGTACATAACCAGGTCCACCATGTGTTCGAGGACCCGGGGTCCGGCGAGAGAACCGTCCTTGGTCATGTGGCCGGCCAGAAAGACGGGGACGTTGCGGAGCTTGGCCCACCGCATCAGCTTGAGGCCGCACTCGCGGACCTGGGCTACACTGCCGGGGCCGGAGGGAGCGTCCTGGGTGTAGAGGGTCTGGATGGAGTCAACGATGGCAAAACCGGGCTGGCTCTCTTCCAGGCGAGCCAGGGCAAGGTCCACGTCAGTTTCGGTTTCCAGGAATACGCGGTCGCCGGAAAAGCCCAGCCGCTCGGAGCGGAGCTTGATCTGGTGGGGTGACTCTTCGCCGCTGAGGTAGGTGACCTGGCGACCGCCATCGGACAGGTACCTGGCAAGCTGGAGGAGCAGCGTTGATTTGCCAACCCCCGGTTCCCCGGCCAGCAGGGCCACGGACCCGGCCACGATGCCGCCGCCCAGGACCCGGTTCAGTTCCGCGGAGGGGAGCAAGAGCCGTTGCCGGTCCTCGGGTTCCAGGGTGGAAAGTTCCGTAGGGGGCTCGGCGGCAGAGGGAAGCCAGGTCCGGCTGCCTGCCGGCGACGGTCTGACTTCCAGCTCCTGGAGGGGCAGAGGGGAGCCGCAGGCAGGGGAAGGGCAGAAGCCCATCCAGCGGGCGCTTTCGTGGCCGCATTCCTGGCAGACAAACTGGGTTCGCTGCTGGCCCCTGGACCGGTTCATAATTGTGCCTCCCTGCGCCGGCCCATGATATAACAACAGCAGGCCCCTTTGAAGGGCCTGCTGTCAGTGTGCTGGCTGATGGGCTTGGGGGGCGGGCCGAGCTAAGCGGAGGCTGCGGCGGGCACCTTGGGCCGAATCACAATCTTCTCGTCCTCGACATCCACCACCGCTACATCGCCGTCATTGAGGCGTCCGTTGAGCAGCTCGTCGGACAGGGTGTCCTCCACCTCGTTCTGGATTACGCGGCGCAGGGGGCGGGCGCCCAGGACGGGATCGAAGCCCTTCTCGCCCAGGTACTCGCGGGCGGCGTCGGTGATTTCCAGGGTGATGTTGCGGTCGTTGAGTTCCGTCTGGACCATGTTGATCATCAGGTCAACGATAGCGTGAATCTGTTCCTGGTCGAGCTGGTGGAAGACCACCGTGGCGTCGATACGGTTGAGGAACTCGGGGCGGAAGAAGCGCTTGACCTCTTCCATGACCTTGTCCTTCATCCGCTCGTAGGACTGCTGGGAGGTCTGGGCGCTGTCGGACTTGACACCGAAGCCCAGGGTAGTGTCCCGCTTGATGAGGTCGGAACCCAGGTTGCTGGTCATTACGATGATGGAGTTGCGGAAGTCCACCCGGCGACCGCGGGCGTCGGTCAACTGACCGGCGTCGAATATCTGCAGCAGGATATTAAACACCTCGGGGTGGGCCTTTTCGATTTCGTCCAGCAGGATGGCGCAGTAGTTCTTGCGGCGGACACCCTCGGTCAACTGGCCGCCCTCGTCGTAGCCCACGTAGCCCGGAGGGGCGCCGATGAGGCGGGCGACGGTGTGGCGCTCCTGGAACTCGGACATATCCAGGCGGATCATATTGTCCTCGTGGCCGAACATTACCTCGGCCATGGCCCGGACCAGCTCGGTCTTGCCCACGCCGGTGGGGCCAAGGAACATGAACACGCCGATGGGATGGCGAGGGTCCTTCAGGCCGGCCCGGGCACGCCGGACAGCCTTGGAGATATTTACGATGGCTTCATCCTGGCCGATGATGCGCTTGTGCAGGTCGTCTTCCATGTGGATGAGGCGTTCGGTTTCCTCGGCGGCCAGGCGGGTGACGGGGATGCCGGTCCACATGCTGACCACTTCGGCGATGTCTTCTTCAGTGACGGTGGAGCGGCCCCTGGCCCGGTCTTCCTGCCATTCCTCCTTGAGGCTGTCCAGGTCCTGGTTCAGGTTCAGTTCGCGGTCGCGCAGTTCGGCGGCAACCTCGTACTGCTGGGACTGGATGGCGGCGTCCTTTTCCTGGCGGACCTTGTCGAGGACCTCCATGGCGTCCTTGACGGAGGAGGGGGTAACGCTGCCGCGAAGGCGGACGCGGGAACCGGCCTCATCCAGCAGGTCAATGGCCTTATCGGGGAGGAAGCGGTCGGGAATAAATCGGGTAGCCAGGGCGGCGGCGGCCCGAATGGCGGCGTCGGTAAACTCGACATTGTGATGTTCTTCGTAGTTGCCCTTGACGCCCATCAGAATTTCGACGGTCTCGTCGCCGTTGGGTTCCTCGACCCGGACGGGCTGGAGGCGGCGTTCCAGGGCGGGGTCGCGTTCCACGTACTTGCGATAGTCGTCAAGGGTGGTGGCGCCGATGCACTGGATTTCGCCCCGGGCCAGGGAGGGCTTGAGGATGTTGGAGGCGTCAACCGCGCCTTCCGCGGCGCCGGCGCCCACCAGGGTGTGCAC
>JAPPJA010000102.1 GCA_028874675.1 Chloroflexota bacterium | reverse complement strand
ACATCGGCTTTAAGTACGGAAATAGTAAGTTTCATACCCTTTTCTCCTTAATTCCTCTCAGCAATCGAAAGTTTCTGGAGTTGGCGTGAGGTGCAATGCCTGGCCAAAGTCTGCTACTGATTGGAAATAACAGGGAGTTTGGCAATGCGGGATTATAGCAATATTGTACGTACGGGTCAATCCGGAAATGACTTTCTGGACCTTGCCGGGAACGCTGCCAAACGCCTTCAGCCAGTCCTCCCTTCAGCCGGGCCTCGCTCCGTCGAAGGAGCCCGAGAGGCAAGAGTTCAGAATTGGTGGGATTTCCGCGCCAGCCAGCTCCTCCAAACCGGCGAAAGCCGGTGTCCAGGAATCCTTGCCGCCTTCGACTTGTATGCACCGTCAGCTTTGCCGGAGTCCGACACAAGCCGGAATGACGCTGTCCAGGCCATTGTGATTCATCAACTCTGGGCTGTAACCCCGAGATAGGCTGAAATCCCCTCGACGGAACGCTGATCCCCTTGGGGCTCGGGGCGGGCAACTTTAGGTAGGTTCGGTTTCCCCGGGGCCATGACGGAGAGCATTTCGCGGAGACCGGCGCGAGGGACAACCCGCTCTTTCACCTGTGGCGGGCGTCCAGAGAGTGGAAATGGCAGCACAGTTTCCGATCAAACTGTTCGTGGCTGGAAGCAAGGAAGCACGTCTCCCTGAACTTGCCGAAGGGTCTAAACTCCGGGTCGGCAGGAACGGTTTTGGATGTCTTGACGTTGCTCGGCGTGACCCTTGCTGAAGTGCGACTTCCCAGCCCCTCTGACGGTTAGCCATTGTGAAGTGCCTTGGTAGAGTGTATATTCTAGATAATGGGCTTTGCCCTGTCGCTCCTGACTCAGTGAGGAAAACGCTCTCTAGCTGACCATTATGCCTGCTCAGGACATATTGCTGCTCATATCACTTGGGATAATCGTGTTGTGGACAACGCGATTAGCCCGCTCCAAGGGCCTGAACCCCTGGCTTTGGGGTGTTGGGGTAGTGACCATTATTGTGCTGGGGTGGACTTTCGGAAGGCAGTACCTGGCCCCATTGGCCATGGCCCCCCTGATCTTCCTGCTGCTGTTCCGTAGTCCCCTGTTCCGCCGAAACAGTCAGGCGGACGTCGCCCCCTGTCCCAATTGCCATGCTTCCGACACCGGGGGAATGAACTTCTGTGTCCAGTGCGGCTGGGACCTGTCCCGCGCCGACTCCGCTGTCGGCGAAGCTCAGGAAGAGATGGCGCCGCAGAGACACGAGGCATCGGCCCAGTCTGCCGCACCCGTGGCAGAGCAGGCCGACTCCCGGGAACAGGAAGCTGTGCCAGCGGAGGCCCCGGCAGGAGATGACACCGCTCAGGCGGTTGAAACTCCGCGATATGCCCCGGCTGCTGATCCCGTTCTTGCCCAGGACGCCGTGGAGGCTCCCGTAGAACCTGAAGTTCCTGCCCAGCCTGAACCGAGGCCGGCCCGGCCCCTGCCTACGCCTACCAACTTGACGGAAAGAGGCATTGAGCTCTTCAATCAGGGCAGATTCCAGGAAGCAATAGACCAGTTTACCAAGGCTATTGCGCTGGACCCCAATTACCGGGAGGCGTGGGCGCGGCGGGCGGAGGCCTACGGCCGGGTGGGACGCCCGGAGCGCCAAAAAGCCGACCAGAGTCGGCTGGAAGCCATCTAGAGTCGGTTGAGCCCCTTCCGATTACTCTCCCGCTGGCCCGCCATGGGGCAGGTACGCTCATAGCGGGCTGGGCTGGCGCCTATGTCCTGCCCCACCCCTGGTTCGCTACCTCGTCACACCGCCATGATGTGATAGCCGGCATCCACCGGAATTACCGACCCGGTAATGCCGCTGGCCATGTCGCTGCACAGAAACAGGGCGGTCTTGGCCACCTCTTCAGCTACAATGTTGCGCTTCAGGGGAGCCTTCTCCGCGTGTATCTTCTTCATGTCGAGGAACCCGTGAATACCCCTGGCCGCCAGGGTGTCGATGGGGCCGGCTGAGATGGCATTGACCCTGATGTTCTCCTCGCCAAACTCCGACGCCAACTGCCGGACGCTGTGTTCCAGGGCTGCCTTGGCGGTGCCCATGACGTTGTAGCCGGGATAGACCTTTTGCGACGCCTGGAAGGTCATGGCAATGACGCTGCCTCCGCCGGTCATCAGGGGAGCGGCGTATTTCACCAGGGGAATCAGGGTATAGGCGCTGACATCCAGGGCCACGCGAAACCCCTCGCGTCCGGTGTCGGCAAAGCGGCCTGCCAGATCCTCCCGGTTGGCGAAGGCTATGCTGTGGACCAGGAAGGAAATTTCCCCGAACGCCTCCCCGGCCTGCTGGAATACTTCCTCAATTTGACTGTCCTCGGAAGCGTCGCACGGCAGGGCGATGGAACCCTCCAGCGTGTCGGCCAGGCGGACCACCCGGTCCTTGAGGCGGTCATTCTGATAGGTCAGGGCCAGTTGCGCCCCGGCCTCACCCAGAATCTGGGCGATGGACCAGGCGATGCTGCGGTCGTTGGCAACGCCGAAAACTACGCCTTTCTTGCCGCTCAGGTCTATGGGATACAAGGGTCCCCCTCCAATGGCTCCACGCCCGTCCTTCCCCGCTGTAACAGGAAGGCCGAAACGTGCCGATTACATAAACTCGGGAGCGACCTGCTCCAGGAAGGTGCTCAACTGCTGTTCGGGCTCAAAGGAAGCGAACCGGACTACAACAGTTTCGGCGCCGGCATCCAGGTACTCCGAAATTCGTTCCTTAACCCTTTCCGGCCCGCCAAAGGGGCCCCAGCGGTCGCCCCAGATTTCCGCGCCGTAATAGCCCAGCAGGTAGCGCTCCGATTCAGCTTCCGCTCGCGCCAGGTCCGTATCCATGTTGACCGTGAGGTACATGACCGTCTCAATGGAATCGGGGTCCCGTCCAGCCTCCGCTGCTTCGGCCCTGACCGCCTCGATCACCCGGGTGTGCTCTTCGGGAGTGTCCGAGATGGAGATAACGCCGTCGGCCAGCCTGGCCGCCCGCCTTATCTGGGCGTCCTTTGCCCTGGACCGCCAGTGGCAGGCCAGGAATATGGGGACTCCATCCTTCTGCACCGGCCAGGGCTTAACGGTTACCGAATCCAGGTCAAAGTGGCGACCGGCAAAGTCCACCGTGTCGCCCCGTCCCAGGGACTTGATTATCCTGACCATTTCTTCGAGGCGACCTGCCCTGCGCCTGGCGGACACCCCGGCGGCCTGCCATTCGCCTTCCTGTTCCGCGTTAAAGGCGCCCCCTACTCCCGCCGCGATCATGAGGCGTCCCTGGGATATCAGGTCCACGGTTCCCAGGGTCTGGGCCAGCAGTACCGGGTGGCGCAGGGCCATCAGGAGCACGGCGGTTCCCAGCCGCACCCGGCTCGTTCGCGCCGCCACCGCCGCCAGGGTGGTCAGGGGTTCCAGCCTCGGTTTCGCGGTGAGGCTGTCTCCAACCCACACCGAGTCGAGCCCCCCCTCCTCTGCCCGACAGGCCAACTCCAGGATTCGGTTGGCGCTCTGGGGGCGGTCTTCGGCCAGGAGCAGCCCCCTGGTCGGCAGCAGGAAGCCTATCTTCGGCGTCTTCTTGCTTTGGCTGGGGCTAGATTGCTGTTGGGTCACCTTCGCCTCTCAAATTGGGGAACTCGGTCAGTGGATTTGCGTTTTTGTGCGGGGTAAGTCGGTCCAGCAGTCCCGGCTCCCGCTGCTGGAAGAATTCCAGGTCTTCGGTAATGTCCAGGTCAAAGCCCAGACCTTCGCTGTAGCAGATGGCTACGGAAATACCGAGCTTTCCAGCCTGGCTCAGGTGCTTGGTAAAGCTGCGGTTGCCCAGCTCGGGCTTGAAGGCCAGCTTCGGGGGAATGAGGATGCCGTTGGTCCCGCTGTCTCGCCTGGCCGGCGCCAGGACTATGTTGCGTCCGTGCCCTGCGGACTTGAGCAAGCTCGTAATGTCGGCGGGCCGGATGAAGGGCAGATCTCCCGGAAGGTACATCGCCCCGTACCCGCGCTGGGCTGCCCGGTCGAAGGCCTTGTCCACCGTGTCGTTAAGGTTGCGTCCCAGGTCCTCCAGCCATATGCCATCGAAATTGCGGGTCAAATTGCGAATGCGCCAATCTCCGCCAACGACCCAGAACGAGTCCATGGAGGCGCCCCTTATTGCCATCAGCACGCGTCGCAGCATGCCGATTACCAGGTCGCCGCGCTCTTCGGCGGTCAGTGTGCGGGACAGCCGGGTCTTGCAGTCGGCGAGGGGCTTCATCGGTATGATCGGAATTATGCTGCTTTCATCCACCTGGACATCATTCATCATGTTGAAAGCCGCCTCCCAGTTCCAGGATGAGTCTCGCCAGGGCCACCTTGTCCTCTTCGGTGTTCATAATCGTGGGCGCCGCCAGGGGCCTGATTCCCAGGCTGACAATGGCTGGCGCCGATTCAGAGTCCTGTTCGTCGATCACCAGGACGTCACAGATATCCTGGTACATCTTCGCAACGCCCACGCAGGTCGCCTCGTGCCCCAGTTCCGTCATGAGCTTCGCTGCGGGCCCGCGCACCGCTTCGCCCCCGATTATGGGACTGACGGCGACGCTGAGCCTGGCGGGGTTGCCCTTTCCCAGTCGCTCCCTTACCGCGGGCAGGGCCAGGATCGGGCCGGTGCTGAGCAGCGGATTGGACGGGCAGAACACCACCAGGTCTGCCTCATCCAGCGCGCGGCTAAACTCGTCCGACGGCCTGGCAGCCTCAGCGCCCACGAAAGTTACGGCCGCTGCGGTCGGCTCGCAACGCAACCGGACAAAGTAGTCCTGCATCGCCAGGTCGCCCTGGTCCGTCTTCAGAAAAGTCCTCACCGGGTCATCCGACATGGGCGTCATCCGGTGACGCACGTTCAGCCGCTGGCACAATTCGGTCGTAACTTCGGAAAGGGTTGCCCCCTCGCCCAGCAACTGGGTGCGCCGTATATGGGTCGCCAGGTCCACGTCGCCCAGGTTGAACCAGGTAGCTGCGCCGTAGCGGTTCAACATCTCCAGGACACGGAAGGACTCGCCGGCCAGTCCCCAGCCCGTTTCCGGATTGGATAGGCCCGCTAAAGTATATAACATCGTGTCCAGGTCGGGGGATACGTGAAGGCCGTGGAAGGTTTCATCGTCGCCGGTATTGACGACAATGGTCAGCTGGTGGGGCGGCAGGATGCGCGACAACCCCAGCGCCAGCTTGGCGCCGCCGACGCCTCCCGCCAGGGCCAGGACCTTTCCGGAGAAATCTGCCATCCTCTGGGAGATGGGTCTGGCTACCGCGTTTCTGCGCCGGCGTCGGCGGTATTGCGGGGGTGCTCAAACCGGTAAGTGTCCAGCTTGACCAGGCGCTGGTAGGAACCGAATATCTCCTCGACGTTGTCGCCAACCAGGTCCAGGGGGTCAACCTGCTCGTCGTCCCTGTCGAATACCCGTTTCAGACCGTAGGTAGTGTATCGTTCCGCAGGTATCCGACCGGCCTGGCGGATCATGTCTCGAAATTCCGAAGGGCGCATTAACTGACCGTGCTGGGCGCCCGCCGAAGTGGAAATGCTCTCGTTGATCAGTGTTCCGCCCAGGTCGTTCACCCCGGCGGCAAGCAGCAGCTGCGACATCCGGCTGCCCTCCTTGACCCAGGACGCCTGGATGTTGGGAATCCAGTTGTTCAGCATTATTCGCGCGATGGCGTGTACCTTGATGACGTCCATGCCCGTGGGCCCGGACCGGACGTTGTCCACCAGTCCTTTCAGGAACATGGGCGCCTCGGAGTTAACAAAGCTCAGGGGCACGAACTCGGTGAACCCGCCGGTGCTTTTCTGGATATCCCGCAGGAGCGCTAGGTGCCTGGCAATCTGCAGGTTGGACTCCACATGGCCGAACATTACCGTGGAAGTTGTGGGAATGCCCAGTTCGTGGGCGGTGGTTATGACTTCCTTCCACTGCTCCACATTTATGCGACCCGGCGAAATCCGGTCACGCAATTCCTGGTCCAGCACTTCCGCCGAGGTGCCCGGCAGGCTGCCTACGCCGGCATCTCGCAGCCCCTCCAGGTATTCGCGAATGGTGCAGCGGGAGCGGACCGAACCGTAAAGAACCTCTTCAGGCGAAAAGCCGTGAATGTGAATGTCCGGAAGTTCTTCCTTGATGGCTTCACACAGGCGGATATAGAGGTCGCCTTCCATCTGCGGAGGAAGGCCCGCCTGTATGCACACCTCGGTGGCGCCATAGTCCCACGCCTCCTTTGCCCTCCGGACGATTTCGTTGACGGGAAGGAAGTAACCCTCCTCCTCGCGGAAATCCCGGCTGAAGGCGCAGAACCCGCAACGCTTGATGCAGACATTGGTGAAGTTGATATTGCGGTTCACCACGTAAGTTGCCAGGTCGCCCACCGTCCGGCGGCGCAGTTCGTCTGCCACCATTCCCAGGGCCGCAAACTCCAGGCCCGTGGTGCCAAACAGTTCCACGGCGTCTTCAACGCTGATATCCTCGCCTGCCAGCGCACGGTCCAGGATGCGGGCCGTGGAAGGCGCCAAGCCGCCAATCAGGGCCGGCAGACTGTTGGCCGCAGTTCCGGCCGTGGCGTGTCCTTCAGTTCCTTCCGGCATACCGCTCCATTCCTCCCTTAACGTATCCGTCGCTGTCTGTTAGTTCGGCCGCCTTGTTCCGCAGGGCTGGCGATAGCCAGGTTTCGTCCCCCAGGAAATACTCCGGGTAAACCGGCAGCCGGGGTCGCAGCTCAAACCCCTGCTCCTCTGTTCTTCGCTTCAAGTCTGCCAGCGCCGGCCAGGGCGCCTCCGGGTTGACGAAATCGATGGTCAGCGGCGAAACCCCACCCCAGTCGTTTATCCCGGCTGACAGGTAGGTCTCGTAGTTCTCTGCGCTCAGGTTGGGCGGCGCCTGCAGGTTGATGTCCGGTCCCAGCAGAATCCGGGCGACCGCCAGAGTCCACAGCATATCCTCCGATGTGGCGTTTTCGGATTCTTCCATGGGAGTAGCCGGCTTGGCCCTGAAGTTCTGGATGATCACTTCCTGGATATGGCCGTGGGCGCGCTGCAGGTCCCGGATGGCCAGAAGGGCGTCAATCCGCTCTCGCCTGGATTCCCCGATTCCGATGAGCAGGCCGGTCGTGAACGGTATTCCCAGCTCGCCGGCCAACTCCATTGTCCTCAAACGAACCCGGGGACGCTTGCTGGGCGCGAACTCGTGGGGGCCGCCCTTCTCGTACAGCCGGGGGCTTGTGCTCTCCAGCATCAGGCCCATGGACGGGTTGTAGGGCTGAAGGGCTGCCAGTTCTCTTCGGCTCATGGTGCCCGGGTTGGCATGGGGCATCAGGTCGGTTTCTTCCACCACCAGCCGGCACATTTCCGCCAGGTATTCCAGCGTAGTTGCATAACCCCGGTCTGCAAGCCAGCGTCGCGCTTCCGGATACCGCTGTTCCGGCCGTTCTCCCAGGGTAAACAGGGCCTCGGTACAGCCCAGCCGCTGCCCCGCGCGGGCCACGGCCAGTACCTCTTCCGGCGACATATACAGGCAGGAAGCCGTTTCCGGGCTGTCCCTGAAGGTGCAGTAGCCGCAAAAGTCCCGGCACAGGTGCGTCAAGGGAATGAAAACCTTGGGAGAAAAGGTGGCCACCCGTCCCTTGCCTTCGTCCCTCAACTTCGCGGCCTGGGCGCAAAGCTCGCCGACGGGAGGACAATCCGCTCCCGCAAACTGGTAGGCAGCCGCGCTGGTGAGGTGGTGGTCCGAAGGGGTGGCTTCAGCCCGGAGACCTGGAGCCGCAGCAGCGTCAAGAGCCCCGGTCCCACGTTGTTGGCGGGACTCGCTGCTTGCCAGTGATGTGCCGGACGTAATGGAACTCAAAGACGTACCGCTTGCAGGGCCCTGGCCCAGATGGGAACCATAATTGTAGCGGTTGCCTCCATACGGGGCAACCGCACTGATTTTTCTGAAATCACGTGGTCCCCCGGAGTTCCCCGTCTCAAGACTTTGAGGTTGCTGGGGCATCAGGGGGGACGCTGTGTATGCCTTATGTCCCTCGCTACCTACTGCATTGGAGAGTATGAAGTGGGCCGCAGGATCATGTTGTTGACCCGGGCATTTATGGGGCCGTCCTTTTCCGTCTCAGCCCTTACCTCCAGCCACCCGGGGTCGGCCTGGAAAGCGTTCCACTTGGCTTCCCGGTCGGCCAGGCTGTCGTAGCCCAGCATGTAGGTAAGGCGATTGCTGGTGCCAATATCCTCGGTCCAGAAGCCCACCACCTTAATGCCGTGCTTTTCGAAGAAGCCAACGGTATGGTTGGCAAAGCGGTCATTCAGGTCCGGCAGCCGCCCGGGCATGGTCTCGTAAATTCGCAGTTCGTAAATCATTGCTTCTCCTCTTGCAGATGTCTTGGCAAAGTCCGTTGGCAGTCCCCGTTCCCCGCTGCAAGGGCGGAGGATGCGGGAGCCGCGCTAAAACCCGGAAAGCCGCCCCTGGTCGTTCGGGTCGGCAACCCCCGGCGCCGTGCGCCCCAGGTGTTCGTAGGCCCGGCGGGTGGTTACCCTGCCCCTGGGAGTCCGTTCCAAAAAGCCCAGTTGCATCAGGTATGGCTCCCAGACCTCCATCACTGTATCCGAGTCTTCGCTCAGGGAAGCAGCCAGGGTTTCCAGGCCCACTGGTCCGCCGCTGAACTTGTCGATGATGTTGGCCAGCAGGCGGTGATCTGTCTCGTCCAGCCCCAGCCCGTCCACGCGCAGGCGGTCCAGGGCGCCCCGCGCCACTTCCCCGGTGATGTCCTCGTCCGCTACCACCAGCGCGTAGTCGCGGGTACGCTTCAGCAGGCGATTGGCAATTCTGGGCGTGCCCCTGGACCGGGCCGCTACCTCGGATATGCCTTCCGCATCGGCCGAGACCCCCAGGATATTGGCCGACCGCTGCACCACTATTTCCATATCCGCCTGTTCGTAGTAGTCCAGCCGGAACACGGAGCCAAACCGGTCGCGCAGGGGAGCGCTGATGAGGGAAAAACGGGTGGTGGCCCCGATGAGGGTGAAGGGGCTGATTCTCAGGTTGATGTTTCTCGCCGCCAGGCCCTTGCCAACCATCCACGACAGGAAAAAGTCCTCAATCGCCGAGTACAGCACCTCTTCCACCGAGCGGTGCAGCCGGTGAATCTCGTCAATGAACAGGATATCGAACGGCTGCAGGGAGGTGAGGATGGCTGCCATATCCCCTGCCCTTTCGATGGCTGGTCCCGAGGTTACCTTGATGTTGACCCCCATCTCGTTGGCAATAATGTGGGCCAGGGTGGTCTTACCCAGGCCCGGTGGGCCGTAGAGGATGATGTGGTCCAGGGGTTCGCCGCGCATCTTGGCGGCCTGGATACCAATGGCCAGGTTTTCCTTCACCGGAGCCTGACCCACGAATTCGTTCAGTCGCCTGGGCCGAAGGGAGACGTCCGTGTTCTCGTCATCCGGCTGGGAATCGCCGGAAACAATGCGCACCGAGGACTCTGAATAGCGTTGGGGGGGCGTGCTGGAATCGGTCAAAGCGCTTTCCGGACTGACACCGAATTGGGGAGGGTTGTATTGGAACTGCCGGACTGGCAGGTCAATCTTCCCTTTGGCTCATTCTAGGCCAGGGCCGGGAGAGCGTCAAGAAACGGATGTCAACAGTAACAGTTCAGAGTTGAGGGAATTGCCTGCCCATACACCCGTCATACCCCCGACTTCGTAGGGGCGCATGGCCATGCGCCCCTA
>JAPPJA010000326.1 GCA_028874675.1 Chloroflexota bacterium | reverse complement strand
ACCTTGTAGGGCTGTCCGGCTTCAAGAATTTGCGGCAAGTCTATTGTCCTGGCATCTCCAGCCACCACCGACAGGTTGGGAGGATTATCAAGTCTGGCCGGCAGCGTATTCGCCAGGTTGTCATCCATTTCAATGGCGATGACCAAGGCTACCCGAGGCAGCAGCCGGCGTGTCAGGGCGCCCCTCCCGGGGCCGACCTCAACCACTACGTCGGCTTCGTCCAGGTCAGCGGCAGCTACAATGCGTGCCAATACCCGGCTGTCGACAAGAAAATGCTGCCCTAGAGACTTGCGGAGTCTGGCAGAGTACTGGCGCGGTGCGGAGGAGATAGCGCTCAAAACAGCAGTAGCAAACCTAAAATGCGAGACCGCGCACCCCCCGTTGACGAAAACCCTATGGACATCCCCGGGGCAACAACTCAGACCAGGCGTTCCCACGGCACCCGCAGGGACCTGTTTACCGTTGCTTCCTCTCGGACCTGGCGGGGTTCACAAGCCTGCGCCGCGTGGGACCCGGTCATCAACACTGCTCACCCTGGGCAGCGGCCCAACAGGTTTGGCCTAGGGGAGGAATTACACCCCGCTATAGCGGATTGCGGGTCAAGGGCACCGCTAGCTCCCCGTCTAGCACGGTCTCGCATTAGATGGTAGGGTAGTCCCGCTACGCTGTCAATTACGAAACACCCCTCAAGAAACCCCAGGTGGCTGGCGGATCAGCCAGGACAACGGCTACCCGTTTCAGGTAATCACTTCAACCTGAACCTGACAGTAGCTGATTGCAAGAATAACCGGACTTGAAAGCCGGTGATAGAATTGACTGGAGATTATTATTATGCAGGTCAGAAAAGCCGTCATACCCGCCGCGGGCCTGGGCACCAGATTTCTGCCCATTACCAAGGCGGTGCCCAAGGAACTGCTGCCGATTCTGGACCGACCCATGCTTCAGTACGTGGTCGAAGAGGCGGCCGAAGCGGGTGTGGAGGAAGTAATAGTAGTTACCGCCAGGGGAAAGGAATCCATCGCCTCATACTTCCAGCCCCGTCCCGATCTGGAAGCGCGCCTGGCCGAGGCCGGGTCCGCCGACCTGCTGGAGTCGATCCGGCACGTCTCAACCCTTGCGGATGTTTCCTTCGTGATCCAGGAAGAACCCCTGGGACTGGGGCACGCCGTTCTGACTGCCAGGAACGCCGTAGGCCATGAGCCCTTCGTTGTAATACTTCCTGACGACATCGTTCACCACCAACCCGGCGTCATTTCACAGATGCTGGAAGTCTCGGCCCAGCACCAGGCGGGTGTTATTGCCGTGGAGCAGGTACCCTGGGAAACCATCCACAACTATGGAGTTGTGGATGCCGAGGAACGCGGCGCGAGGACCCACTTCATCAAGCAGCTGGTCGAGAAACCCGCCCGGGAAGACGCTCCCTCCAACTTGAGTATAGTGGGCAGGTATATCCTTCCTCCTGAAATTTTCGACTGCCTGGAGCGAACCCCCCCGGGCGCCCGGGGAGAGATTCAACTGACCGACGGTATTCAGTTGCTCCTGGAGCAGCAGGACGTCTATGCCTACGAATTTCTTGGAACGCGGTACGACGGCGGCGCCCCAATGGGGTTGCTGCGCGCTTCCCTCGAGTTCGGAATGGCCCGGGAAGATACCGGCGATGCCGTCCGAGCCCTGGTCAGGGAAATAGCCGGCCAGCTGGAGCAAGACTGAAGGTGTCCCACGAAAATGCTTAAGTCGCCTACCACCGGGGTTTCCGGTTCCCCTCTGCTTTCCGACCGTATGGTGCAACGAGTTACCGCGGCGTTGCTTGTCCTCTATTGCGGCGCCCAGGTAGTTACCATAGTCACCCGCATTGCCAGTGGCACCGACACGGAAAGCTCATCGGAGTCAATGGCCATGATTGCCGCGAACCATTCCTGGTACATGGCCAGCAAAATTGCCAACCTGGTAGCGGCATTTCTGTTGCTGGCGTCGGGAATCCTGATTTACCGGGTCTTTCGGCCCTTCGACCAAACCCTGGCTCTTTTGGCGAGTGCCTTCTTCGCCGTCGCGGCTTCTCTCTGGCTCTTGTCCAGCCTGGCCGGCCTGGCTATTGCCGAGGTCATTGGCGGTAGCTCAGGTCCGACTGCCACCTATATCGCGGGGTCGCAGTCCCCGGCCTTCAATGCCATCGAACCCGTCAGGGCAATAGCCGGTCGGGTCGGCTTTACCGCAGCGGCCCTGGCCCTGGCATTTCTCGGCATTTTGATCGCATTGGCGAGACCCATGCCCCGCTGGTTTGGCTGGGCAGCCCTCCCCACGGCCGTCGCGATGTTGTTTATCTGGGATCCTGAAGCCTCCGCCATGCACCGCATCGGGGGGGCCGCTCTTCTCCTGTGGTTTCTGGCCGTCGCGGCCTGGCTTGCCCTGAAGGGGGTCAGCCCTCGGGACCAGGGAGCGGTGCAGCTGGAGAACGACTGTTAGCTGTTACCCCGCATGGGCAACGGCGGCTATCTGGAATCACTGCCGGGTGGAAACTTACCTGGCTTCATGGAGGACCAAACAGAGGGCTGGGTAGGCGCCCGTCCTGAACCACCAACCCGGACATCCTGCCCGTGCCCAATAGTCTTGCCATCAAACCTGAATCGGACAAACCCCTTCGCAAAGACAGGAGACTTAGATGCTTGAACTGCTTCTTACCCTTCACATCCTTTCGGCCATCTGGCTGATGGGCTATCTGATCAACTCCGCCTACTGGAAAAAGCGGGCGGACCGATCAGGCAACCCGGAAACCATTGCCACCACCGCCCAGGCCCTGGTGCGAGCAGACCTCATTTTTATGGGGCCAGGGATCGCCTGCCTGCTGGCAACGGGCATCTGGATGGGAGGAATCACCGGCTGGGACCGCTTTGAGGAGCCCTGGCTGGCCGTTTCGTTCATACTGACTGTGGTCATAGTGGTCCTGTGGCTGGCGGTCCTGCTGCCCCAGCAGCGGCGCATGGCCCGGTACGCTGCCGAAACGCTGGAAGGCTCCGACCACTCGGAAAGCTATCAGAGGGCGAGCAAGCTCTGGAACATGGTTACCGGCGTGGTCACCCTGATTCCCCTGGTTGTTCTTGTCCTGATGGTATTCAAGCCTTGACCCCTTTCCAGGGTCAGTAACGCCGCCGGAGGAGTTATGACGTCTGCCAAAGACCAGCATCTTGCCAACGTTGCGGAAATACAAGAGGAAATCCTGGAAATCCTGGAGGGAATGGAAAACGTCCTGGACTGGCGCCCGGACGCCGACACCTGGTCGGCCCGGGAAGTCATCACCCACATGCTATTCACTCCGCCGGGCGGCGTCCCTCAAATCCTGAAGGGAATCATGGACGGCGAAGTAGTGGAATACGACCTGTGGGCGGACCAGAAGTATATGACCAGCGAGGCGGAAGCCTGGACACTTGATGAGGTGCGGGGTCAATTCGCCGGCTATTTCGACGCCCTTGAATCGGGCCTGGCCCCGCTGACGGATGACGTCCTGGAAGCCTCAACCGCCCTGGTCCACCAGCGAAACCGCCATTGGGACGAACCCAGAACAGCCCAGTGGCTGGTGGAACGGTTATTCGCCGGTCACTGGCGGGAACACCTGGTGCAGTTGCGCGAACTAAAAGCCGACGCCTTCGCATAATTCAGAAAATCGGGCCTGGCCTGTTCCCGGTCACGAACCTTCGCTGCCGATTCCCAGCAGGCTGAGGAAGGCTTCCTGGGGCACCTCCACCCTGCCCACGCTCTTCATCCGCTTCTTGCCTTCCTTCTGCTTCTCCAGCAGTTTGCGCTTGCGGGTGATGTCTCCGCCGTAGCACTTGGCCAGCACATCCTTCCGCAGCGCCCGGACGGTTTCCCTGGCAATGATCCTGCTCCCAATGGCAGCCTGAATGGGCACTTCAAAAAGCTGCCTGGGGATAGTCGTCCTCAGCTTTTCCACCAGCGCGCGCCCGTGCACCACCGCTAGATCGCGGTGCACGATCATGGACAGCGCCTCCACCGCCTGGTGATTTATCAGAATGTCCACCCGGCTCAGTGGAGCGGCCCGATACCCCTCGAAGTTATAGTCCAGGGAGGCGTATCCCTGGGTGCGGGACTTGAGCTGGTTGTAGAAGTCGGCGAGCATTTCCGACAACGGCATGGTGTATTCCATCACCACCCGGGTCTGCTCCTCTCTGGGGTCACCGCCATCCCGCGAGGCTATGCTCTGAATGTACTCCATCCGCCTGAATTCGGAGCGCCGGGCATGCATTAGTTCCATAATCGCCCCAACGTGCCGGTTGGGGGCAACGATGGTCAAGCCCAGGACGGGTTCCTGGATTTCCCTGATTTCGTGGGGCTGGGGCAGCTTTGAAGGATTATCCACTCGAAGCTCGGTCCCGTCCTGCAGAATCACCTGGTAGGCGACGCTGGGAGCTGTAACTATCAGGTCCAGGTCGTACTCCCGTTCCAGCCTTTCCTGAATTATTTCCAGGTGCATCAGGCCCAGGAAGCCGCACCGGAAGCCGAAGCCCAGCGCGCCGCTGCTCTCCGGCTCCATGGTCAGCGAGGCATCGTTCAGGCGAAGCTTTTCCAGCGCCGCTCGAAGGCTGTTGTACTCTTCACCATCCGAGGGGTACAGACCCGCGAAGACCATGGACTTCAGCTCAACGTAGCCAGGCAGCGGCTCGGTGGCCGGCCTGTTGCTGATGGTCAGGGTGTCGCCAACGCTGCACTCCTGTACGTCCTTGAAGCCGGTGGCGATATACCCCACCTGTCCGGTCCCCAGCGCTTCGACCGGTGTGGGATGGGGAGCGAATACCCCCACCTCCATTATTTCGGCAACCCTTCCCGACGACATCACCAGGGTCTTGTCACTCTTTGAAACTGCCCCGTCTTCCACTCTGACGTGGGCGATAATTCCCTTGTAGCTGTTGTAAACCGAGTCAAAAACCAGCGCCCTGAGGGCTCCCTCGGTATCGCCTGAAGGGGGTTTGAAACGTTCAACCACGGCATCCAGGATGTCATTGGCCCCGGTGCCTTCCTTGGCCGAGACGTACAGAATCTCATCTTCCCGAAAACCGAACACCTGCTGCAGCTCGCCGGCGACCCGGTGAGGTTCGGCCTGGGGAAGATCAACCTTGTTCACTATCGGAATCAGTTCCAGGTCGTATTCCATTGCCAGCAGGGTGTTGGCGATGGTCTGCGCCTCTATTCCCTGGCTGGCGTCCACCACCAGCAGCGCCCCCTCGCAGGCGGCCAGCGCTCGGGATACCTCGTAGCTGAAGTCAACGTGGCCGGGGGTGTCAATCAAGTTCAGCTGATACAGCTGGCCGTCCCGGGCCTTGTGCTGCATTGCCACCGCTTTTCCCTTGATGGTGATTCCTCGTTCGCGCTCCAGTTCCATCTGGTCCATGAACTGGGCCTTCATCTCCTGGGGACGCACCGTGCCCGTTATTTCCAGGAAGCGGTCGGCAAGGGTGGACTTGCCATGATCAATATGCGCAATAATGCAGAAGTTTCGAATGTTTTCGGGATTCATAGCTTCACAATAGTATCACGGTGGCTGTCAAGCCAACAATAACGGCGCGTTGGCGCGCCCGCCTGATCTCGCCCTTTCAATGCAAAAGGGCCGACGAAATGTCGGCCCTCAAGACACTGCTTTGTCTGCCTCTAGTAAGAGCCGTATCCCGGGGACTGGATGCACGCGGCCCAATGGTCGGGTTCGACTTCCCGAAGCTCTGGAATAACCTGCTGGCAACTGTCAATGGCTATGGGACAGCGGGGGTGGAATACACAGCCGTTAGGAGGATTCAGCGGGCTTGGCACCTCGCCGCTGAGCAAAATGCGCTCCCGCTGCGCGTCGATAACCGGGTCGGGAATGGGTACCGCCGACAGCAACGCCCGGGTGTAGGGATGGAGCGGGTTGGCATAAATTTCATTCCGGTCCGCAACTTCCACGATGTGACCCAGGTACATGACCGCCACCCGGTTGCTGATATGCCTCACCACCGAGAGGTCGTGGGCGATAAAGAGGTAGGTGAGGTCAAACTGCTCCTGCAGGTCCTCCAGCAGGTTCACAATCTGGGCCTGGATAGACACATCCAGGGCGGACACCGGCTCGTCGCAGACAATGAACGAGGGGTCAACCGACAGCGCTCGCGCCACTCCGATGCGCTGGCGCTGCCCGCCGCTGAACTCGTGGGGAAATCGGTCGGCCATGTAAGGGTTCAGGCCCACGTTCTGCAGAAGCTCGGCCACCCGTTCCCGGTACTCCTCCTTGTTATTCACCAGGCCGTGAACAATCAAGGGCTCGCCGATAATATTTCCCGCGGTCATGCGGGGGTTCAGCGAGCTGTAAGGGTCCTGGAAAATCACCTGCATCCGGCGGCGCATCACCCGCATCTGGCGGGTTGACATGGAAGTCAGTTCCTGGCCGTCGAAAACAACCTGTCCACCGGTGGGCTTGTACAGCTGCAGTATGCAGCGCCCGGTGGTGGTCTTGCCGCAGCCGCTTTCTCCCACCAGCCCCAGGGTTTCACCCTTTCGGACAAAGAAGCTTACATCATCAACCGCCTTGATCTGGGCTACCGCCCGCTGGAATATGATCCCCGCAGTGACGGGGAAGTACATCTGAAGATTCTTGACCTCGACCAGGATATCGTTCTCGGGGGACGCCCCGTTTCCGCGCTGGTCCGCTTCAGTCATCGTGGTCATATCGTCATACTCTCCGCGGGCTAGTTTTCTTCTTCAGGTTCCGAGTCTGCAGCCGAACCGCCATTGGTCGCGCCTTCCAGCATTTCGGCGTCGGCGTAGAAGTCCAGGGCGGAGGGCCCCAACTCGTCGGACCGCCAGCAGGCGGACCAGTGGCCCTCGTTCATCAGCATCAGGGGGGGTTCCTCGGTAGCACACTTGTCCACTGCCCAGCGGCAGCGGTCCCGGAAGGAGCAGCCCTGGGGTAGATTGATCAGGTCAGGCGGCTGCCCTTCAATGGGGTCCAGCTTGGCCCGGCGGGGCAAATCCAGCCGAGGCACCGACTTGAGCAGACCTACCGTGTAGGGGTGCCGGGGGTTGCTGTAAACCTCCCGGGCTGTGCCTCTTTCAATGATCTTGCCGGCATACATGATGTTCATGCGGTCGGCGTAGCGGGCTACCACGCCCAGGTTGTGAGTAATAACAATGAGAGAAACGCCGAACTCGTTGGTCAGCGACTTCATCAACTCCAGGATCTGGGCCTGAATGGTCACGTCAAGAGCGGTGGTAGGCTCGTCGGCGATGATCAGCCTGGGATTGCAGCTGAGAGCCATGGCAATCATTACCCTCTGCCGCATGCCGCCGCTGAACTGGTGGGGATACTGCTTGACCCGTCGCTCCGCATCGGGAATACCGACCCTGGCCAGCAGGTCCACCGACTCGTTGCGGGCCTCCTCCCGACTCATGCCCCGGTGGAGCTGCAGGGTCTCACTGAGCTGCCGCTCCAGGGTAAGTACGGGGTTGAGCGAAGTCATAGGCTCCTGGAACACCATGGACATCTTGGCGCCACGGATGCGCCGCATATCATCCATGTCAATTTTCAGGATGTCTTCCCCTTCGAAGAGCATTTCACCAGACACTATCTTGCCTGGTGGGTCCGGTATCAGCCGCATCAACGAAAGAGCGCTGACGCTCTTGCCGCATCCACTTTCCCCGACAAGACCCAGAGTTTCGCCTTCTTCCACCTCATAGCTCACGCCGTCAACTGCTTTGACAACTCCCTCAAAGGTGAAGAAATGTGTGCGAAGGTCTTTTACTTCCAGAAGCGTAGCCAACTGCCCTCCCCCCGGCAACAGACCGGTAACTCTCCAGTTTCATGCGCCGGTTTAAAGTAAATGGCCCACAATCAGGGCCGACTTCAGGTATTTTCTCTGGTGGGGAAGGGGAGACTCGAACTCCCACGCTTTGCAGCACATGATCCTAAGTCATGCTCGTCTACCAATTCCGACACTCCCCCAGGCTGCAATACCCCTTTTTGTCTGTTTCCACTTTGGTGACCCGCCTCGGGGTCGAACCGAGAACCTACGGATTAAGAGTCCGTTGCTCTGCCAGTTGAGCTAGCGGGCCAACACAAACCACCCCTGAAATCCACTGTTTTCAGGTTGCAAAAGCCTATCAACAGTACCCGCTCTTGTCAATAGACCTGCCCCTTGCGGCGCAAGGGCAATTGCCATCCCTCCCGTAGTTAAGCGCCGTCCCTTTTCCTCTTCCGGGCCGCTAACATTGTCCCTCTCCCCATCCACTATTGTCCTCTCCCACCATGAAACGAAGCGACCGGAAAACCGGGGCCTCCTCCGGACCCCGTACACAAGAGCCTCTCGGGGCCGGAACCCCTTGAAATGGCTGCAGGAAAGCCCATTTCCTGGAGAAATTCAGGCCGCCAGGAGGAAAACTCCAAAGACAAAATGAGCCAGATGAGACTGAGTTACGGGAAGATTGTGCTTTCTACTCATTCCAGCGCACTCTATGGCTGACGAGGCTGTCCTGCCTTCACCGCGGCGAACCTCTGGCCATCGCACATTACCTGGTTCAAGAGCTAAACCCCATGGTCCAGCCGGTCTATCAGGCTCCTGGGCAATCCCGCAGTTCGCATCTTTTCCTGGGTAGCGGCCCTGGCATATTCCACCCTGTGCCGTTCCAGGAAACCCGAAGACTCGGGGTCCTCCCGAACGTAAATTGCGTAGCTTGGCCTGGGGTCGTAGTCCCGAGGCTGTCCCACGCTTCCCGCATTTGCGATGAGGCGCCGCTCATCAAGGGCGAAGGCCTCATTCTCGGAAAACTGTACGAACCTGGGCCCGTCCCGGTTTTCCAGGCACAGAAATGGCAAGTGCGAGTGCCCCACCAGGCAGTAGCTGGTGGTCAAGCGGCCAAAAGTGCTGGCGGCGGCCTCTTCGTTCAGCAGATATTCACGCAGGGGCGCGCGCAGGCTCCCGTGCACCAGGGTGAACGCACCGGCGGTAGCAACTTCAGGAAGACCGGCCAGGAAACCCCGGTGTCCCTCGGGCAATTGCCGGGCGGTCCAGTTCGCGGAATAGGCCGCGGCGCTATTGAAGTCCGCGCTCTCCCGGAGGTCCAGGGCAGCACGGTCATGATTCCCTGCGACCGATACCAGGGGAAAAGACTGAAGCAAGTCCAGGCAGGCGGCAGGGTCCGGACCATACCCGACCGAGTCGCCCAGGCACCAGATCACATCGAAACCGCCCCTGCCCTGGGCGTCGGCAATCACCGCCTCCAGCGCTTCCAGGTTGGAATGAATGTCGGAAACAATCAGGGCACGCATAAACCGCCGCCGGATCCGTCTCGTGGGCAAGCCGCAATTGACTTGACCCTGAATTATTCGTAGTCTGCCAGAGAATCGCTAAGATTATATCAACAGAACAGATTCTGCCCACCCGACCGGACGCGAAAACCGGACTGTGTCGCCCGGACCGGCTTGTTCCTGTGGCGCAGCGTAACAACTGTCAGGCCCTCGAACCTGTTTGAACGAACTTCGAGCCAGGACTGTTGCCACCAATAACGCCCTCCCGCTAATAAAAAAGCCCCAACAATCCGCCACCGACAGGAGTTCAAATGAACGCTTTAAAACCCTCGATTGCCATTGTCGCCACCGGAGGCAGCATCGCCGGAGTGGGCCCTGAAAGGATGGACTTCATCCTTTACCCCGAACTGGGAGAGCACATTACTATTGAACAATCTCTCCAGCGCATCCCGGAGGCCAACGACATCGCTCGCATTTCGGCGGAAGACCTCGTCAGCGTGGGAAGCACGGCAATAGGACCGGAGGAATGGCTGAGCCTGGCGCAACGCATAAATGATCTGGCGCAGGA
>JAPPJA010000004.1 GCA_028874675.1 Chloroflexota bacterium | reverse complement strand
ACCTGGACTCAAGCCCGGATTTCCGTAGACACCATTCTCAGCGCCGGCGACGACGTGGACGTGCTGGTCGCCTTCAATCGCGAAGCCTACGACTCCCACCGGGAAGAGGTTCGGGAGGGCGGCCTGGTCATCTACAATTCCAACGACTTTCAGCTGGACGGCGATGACCGCAGCTACGGCCTCCCTATAGACGAACTGGCCCGTTCCACCGGCAACAACCGGGCGGCCAACATGGTTATCATGGGCGCCCTGGCCCACCTGGTGAACATGCCCCAGGCGTACCTGGAAGAGTTTGTAGAAGCTCGCTTCCGACGGGGCCGGGCCAACGACGACGAAATCATCGACTCCAACAACCTGGCCCTGAAACTGGGTCGGGACGAAACCTCCCAAAGTGGCTTTGTCCTGGGCGACCTTACTCCTCCTGAAATGCCCGAGTATCCCCAGGTAATGCTGAAAGGCAACGAGGCAATCTGCCTGGGCGCCCTGGCCGCTGGGCTCGACTTCTACGTCGGCTACCCCATCTCCCCCGCAACCACCATCCTGGTCTTCATGGAACGCAACCTGGTCGGCGAGGGCAAGTTTGCCTACCAGGTCAGCTCCGAGATTGAATCCATCACCGCTCTTCTTGGTGGCGGCTATGCCGGCAAGAAGGCCATGACTGCCACTGCCGGCCCCGGGTTCTCGCTGATGAGCGAGGGTCTTGGCCTGGGCTGGATGGCTGAGATACCGCTGGTGGTAGTGGACGTCCAGCGGGGTGGCCCGGCTACCGGTCTTCCCACCAAGACGGAACAGTCCGACTTGCTGGCCTGCATGTACCCGGCCCACGGCGATGTAAAGCTTCCAGTTATCGCCGTCGGGACCGTTGAAGAGTGCTTCCACGGCGCCGTTAAGGCGTTGAACTGGGCGGAACGATACCAGGGGCCGGTAATCCTGATGACGGAAATGGCCCTGGCCGAGCGGGTGCAGAACATTCACCGCCCCGACCTGTCCAAGGTCCAGCCCGAGCGGCGAATGGTCTATGACGGAAGTAATGGCTACAACCGGTACCAGGGATACGAGATTTCGCCCATGCCCCTGCCCGGCAGCCCCGGCGCCTACGTGGCCAACGGCAGCGAGCATGACGAGATGGGCGACACCACTCACCTGCCCAGCCGCCATGTCCAGATGACGGAGAGGCGCTTCAGCAAGCTCAAGCTGCTGGAAGAGAACGAGTACGAAGCTGAAAACGCCGACGAACCGGTGGTGGTAATGCCCTGGGGTGGGTCCAAGGGCCCGGCCCTGGAGGCCTATAACCAGTTGCGGGAGCAGGGAGTTCCCGTAGGCTGGTACTACACCATGCTGTTGAGCCCCCTGCCGCCCCAGATGCTGGAAGAATTGAAGCAGAAGGAACTGGTCATTGTCCCCGAGCTTAACTACCAGGGCCAGTTCTCCGGCATTCTCCGCTCCCAGGGCGTGAATGCGGTTTCCATTACCCAGTACACCGGCCTTCCCTTCAAGGTACGGGACCTGGTGGAGCGCATCACCGAAATGAACAATTCCCATCGCAAGGAGATGGTGCGAGCATGAGCAAGAAGAATCCCGAATACGATTTCAAATGGTGCCCCGGTTGCGGTGACTTCGGCGTTCGTCGCGCCATTGAATTCGCCATGATCAATCGTCTGGAGGAGACCGGCCTGCCCATGGAGAATAACGTGGTGGTGGCCGGCATCGGTTGCTCCGGCAACCTGGTCCACCTGCTGGAAGGCCAGCAGCCCTACGGCTTCCACGGGATTCACGGTCGGACCCTGCCCGTGGCCATGGGCGTCAAAATGGCCCGCCCGGAGCTCAACGTGGTGGTAGTTGCCGGCGACGGCGACTTCCTCAGCATCGGCGGCGAGCACATCGGCCCCCAGGCTGCCCGGAACCTGAACATCTGCGCCGTGATAATGGACAACGGGGTGTATGGACTGACCAAGGGCCAGAGCTCCCCCACCACCCAGTTGGGAACCGTAACCAGTTCCACTCCCTACGGCAAGATCGAGGCGGAAGCCGACCCCCTGGAACTGTACTTGACCCTGGGCGCCACCTTCATAGCCTCCGGGTTCTCCGGTCAGCCCCGGGAGTTGGCCAAGCTGATCAACCAGGGCATGGACCACGAGGGCTTTGCCATGGTCCACGTCCAGTCGCCCTGCACCACCTACAACGACACCTACGAACTGATGAAAGGCAACGCCCGCAAGGGTATCGAGCCCCTGATGTACGACATTCCTGAAGAGCACGACGTTTCCGACAGGGGAGCGGCCTACAACCTGGTCCAGCAGCGAGGAATGCCGGTGGGCGTCATTTACAAGGATGAGACCCGCCCCTCCCTGCAGCAGCGGCTGGAGGAAATCAAGGCCAAGGCCCCCCGTCGTTCCGTCGAGGAACTGATGGACAGCTTCGCCTTCTAGGCCCGCGCTCCCGTTCCCCACACCTATACGGTAAAACTGGAACTCCCCGCCAACCTGGGCGGGGAGTTCATTTGTTGTCGCTCACCGGAAACCTTAGTCCAGTCGATTCTTGAGGACTGTCGTCAAATTGAAGTCGGGGAACCTGGAGCTGATTGAAGCTTCCCATCGTACCATTACGTCGTTCACGCAAAGGCGGGAACCTCGCCGGCTGTCGTCAAAATTCCTCCTGTTTCAAGAATGACGAGCCGACTTGACGACACCCCTAGAGGCCCGGCTCCGGCGGGCGCTGCCGGTGCCACTCCGTCCTTGCCTGGTATTCGCGGGCTATGGCCAGGCAGACGTTCTCGTCGTAGGCGCGGGACATGAACTGGATGCCCGTGGGCAGGCCGTCGCCGTCGAAGCCGCTGGGCACTGAAATGGAGGGCAGGCCACAGCCATTGCCGATGGAGCCCATCAGGTCGCCGGCCCCTGCCGAGGTCATGGACCGGCTGCGAAACTCCTCGTCTATGGGCGTTGCGGTGTTCATGGCCGTTGGCGCGGCCAGGGCGTCGTAACCGGACATCACCCCGTCAACCTCTCGGGCAATAACGCCTCGCAGTCGCAGGGCCTTGATGTAATCGGTGGCCAGGACGGCGGGCCGGGCGTAGGGACTGCGGCCGTGCCAGCCCGTGCCCGAAAGCTCCAGCGGGCCTCCCTCGGCCAGAAAGTCCTCAAAGGCGCTGGCCGACTCCACCATCAGGACGGTTGACGTTACCTCCACGTAGGGGAGTTCGGGCAACCGCACCTCCTCAAAGTCGGCCACGTCTGCCAGGACAGATACGGCGGTCTCGAAGTTCTCCCTGACCGCGTCCGCCGCCTCGCCCATAACGCCGCTGATAATGCCAATTCGGAAGCGGCGTCCCGGGATGAAGTCCGGGTCGTAGCTGAACGGCTGCGGGTGGGTAGAGCCGTCCTTCGGGTCCGGTCCGGAAAGGGCTTCCAGGACAATGCCGCAGTCATCGGCGGTAAGGCACAGGGGCCCCAGCTTGTCCAGGGTCCAGCACAGGGCCATGGCCCCGTACCGGCTTACCCGGCCGTAGGTGGGGCGCAGGCCGGCCAGCCCGCAGTTGTTGGCGGGGATGAGGATGGAACCCCAGGTTTCCGAACCGATGGCAAAGGGGACCAGCCCAGCCGCCACCGCCGCCCCGGACCCGCTGGAGGAGCCTCCCGTCCAGCGGCCCGTGTCCCAGGGATTTTTGGGCGGGCCGGTCAGGGACGCGTCGGGGTGGATGTAGCCCATGCCCCCGGCCAACTCGATCATCGCCAGCTTGCCCGCCAGGGGAGCGCCAGCCGCTTCCAGCTTCGATACCACGGTGGCATCGTAATCGAACTTCTGGTCCTTGAAGGGCGCTGCGCCCCAGGTAGTGGGAATACCCCCGCTGGTGGCCAGCAGGTCCTTGGCGCCCCAGGGGATGCCGTGCAGCAACCCCCGGCTGCGGCCGGCTGCGATGTCCGACTCTGCCAGTCGGGCCGTCTGATAGGCCCTTTCCGCGGTCAGGGTTACCAGGGAGTTGTAGTGGGGGCCGAACTCTTCCAGCCGGTCCAGGAAAGTCTGGGTCAACTCGACGGGAGAGACCTCCCTACTGGCGATCAGCGCAGCCAGTTCCCTGATGGGCTTGAAGGCAAAGGAATCCGGCATGTGCTATTCCCCCCTGAAGGGCCTGAAGCTGGCGAAGGGCTCCACATCGTTGGTCAGCCGGTACTGCCGTATGGGAGGAACACATCCCGCTGGCCGATGATGGCAGTTCTGACCCCGTCCAATTGCTCATCAGTCAGGAGGTGTCCGTACCTTTCCTTGACAATGGCGAAAAGCAGGTCCTGTTCCAGGCTGTTGTTGGCGTCGGTGGTCATGGGTACTCCTCCCCGGGACACCTTATCGGCCCATTCTACTACAGCGGGAATGGCGTGAATCGCGAATCCAGGCCGGAATGCAATCCCTTCGTGTTTCTTCGTGTCCCTTCGTGGATAAACAGTAAACGCAACCCCCCACCCCAAATCTGCTAAAATGCCCCCACCCAAGCCACCCCGGCTCCCATACTGCAAGGAGGCAGCCATGACTACCATCTATGATGCCGAGCGCCGCGATATTTCTATTGCTCTGGGCGGCGACGCCATGATTACCCGCCGGATGCGGGCCTTCCAGGAACCCCGCTTCCTGAAGCTGGTGGACATCCTGCGGGGCGCCGACGTGTCCCTGGTCAACCTGGAAATGCTTTTTCACGACTTCGAGAGCAGCTGGCAGTGGAGCAGCGCCACCTACACCCGCTCCGATCCCCATAACCTGGACGAGTTGAAGTGGATGGGCATCAACGCCGTAACCGCCGCCAACAACCACTCATTCGACTACTCGGAGGGCGGTTTCCTGACCACCCTGGAGCACTGCCGGGAGATTGACCTGCCCTACGCCGGCGGCGGCCGCGACCTGGACGAGGCCCGCGCCCCCGCCTACGTGGACTCGGCCAGGGGCAGGGTGGCGGTAATGGGCGCCACCAGCACTTACAGCGAACAGTCCCGCGCCGGCGCCGGCCGTCCCGACTTCCGCGGCCGCCCCGGGGTCAACGCCCTCCGCCACGACATTACCCACCACGTACAGCAGGACGTTTTCGACGCCCTGCGCAAGGCCAACCTGGAACTTGGTTACGAGGAGGAACACGCCTTCCACCGCCACTTCGGGTTCCGGGGCAACGAAAACGAGCCGGACCACAACACCGAGATAGATTTCCTGGACAACAAATTCATTCTCGACGAGGAATATGCCATCCGCACCGCCCTGAATGAGGATGACCGGCTGGGCATCGGCAACTGGATTCGGGGAACGCAGAAGCAGTCGGACTGGCAGGTGTACGGCGTCCATTGCCACGAAAGCGGCCCCGACGGCGACTTCCACGGGCACTCCCGGCTGTCGCCGCCCCACTTCCTGACGGACTTCGCCCACTGGACCATTGACCAGGGCTGCGCCGCCTTCGTGGGCCACGGCCCCCACTTCCTGCGGGGCATTGAGATCTACAAGAACCGGCCCATTTTCTACAGCCTGGGCAACTTCATCTTCCAGAACGAGAGCGTCCTGTGGCTGCCCCATGAGGCCTACCGCCGATTCGGCCTGGACTTCAACAGCACCCCCGGCGACTACCTGGACACCCGTTCCGGCAGCGGCACCCGCGCCTTCGCCGCCGACCCGGTCTTCTGGCAGAGCGTGGTGGCGGTCTGCAACTACGCCGGAGGAGACCTGCGGGAAGTGATTCTCTACCCCATAGATATGGGGTTCGGCCGCCCCATCCCCCAGCGGGGCCGCCCGGTCCTGGCCGAAGAACCCATAGCCCGGGAAACCCTAACCTGGCTGCAGGAAGTCTCCAAGCCCTTCGGCACCGAGATTTCCATTGAGGAAGAGGACGGGGATTTGGAGGGGGTTATACGGGTTTAGGGGGGACCGCATTAGAGTAGAGACGCCCGGGCAGACAGGTCCCGGGCGTTTTTGCTTGTGGACGGGACCTAAGAAAAGTCTGAATAAGTCGTACTTAACCCGTCGTTCCCGCGAAGGCGGGAACCTCGCCAGCTACAGAATTGACGCCTGCACCCCCATCCCACCAAGGGCGGACGAGGACGCCTAACCTGCCCCCGTCAAGAGGGCAGGGGGTTATTCAGAGGTTCACTAAGCAGAAAGGGATTCCAGGCGGGTTACCCAGGCATCAAAGCGGGGGCATTCACGGCGAATGGTGGTAAGGCCTATGGCCTGGGCGACTAGGGAACCATGAGTCACTTTGTCGTAATGGCGAATAATGTTGGTTATTCGTTTGCTAGGTGCGGTGTCCGGGTGATCATTGATCTCTTCGGGAGTGGAAAAGCTTTGTCGGACAGCGGCAAGCTGTTGGACAGTACCTTGGTACAATCCAAGAACACTTTGGAATGCGGAAACTTCGGAAAAAAGTAAAGCCTCAAATTCGTACTGCTGAATGTAGGGAATAACCAAAGAGCTATCCGCCGAGCTACCAAGCTCCGATTGCACCGCCGTACTAATGCGTCCCTCCAATGCTGTAACGCCATCCATCCCTTTATCTCGGAACCCGTAATAATCAACCAGAGAAGTGGCCATCCCACACCTACGGAACAAGTTAGCCATAGTGCGTGCCAACCTTTGCGCCGATACATTTCCATGAAGTACAAACGTCTGTGTTTCTATATTATGCATCCTAAGGTGTGCATCAAGTATTTGTCTTACGAACCGTTCTTCAGTGTCTCCCTCCACAACTATTCCTAGGCGAATCAAGGCCTCCCCCCGATAATATTCGTCTGCCACAATCCACCTGTTGAATACTCTTCCAGCCAGTCCCTCAGTTCCTCACTGTTGGGTCTGCTAATTTTAGTTTGCCCATCTTTTAAGTCCAGCACGAAAATTTGGTCAAGGTCAAAGGAGTCCACTAATAGGGGGGACTGTGTGGCTAAAATGACTTGCCTTTGGACTGAGAGAACCTTGATCATTCCACCAAGCAAGGAAATTGCAGAAGGGTGCAAGCCCAGCTCAGGCTCGTCCAGAAATACTACAGACGGAAGCATGTCTGCCGGCAAATTGAGCAATGTTAACAGTGCAAATGCTCGCAAGGAACCATCAGAAGTGAGGTGTGCACCCATCGGTTTGTCATAATTGACTGCTTTCCATCTGAGCATAGCCTTACCATATGCCCTGCCTACAGCGAACCGGTCAAAACTAGGTAGAACTCTGCTGATCTGTTGGCAAATGTAGTTGTATAGACGTTCATCCTCTCGCTCTAGCCGGTATAATACTGATGCCAGATTGCTACCATCCGAGTTCAAACCGACGTTGTCTTCTATGTCATGCCATTTCTTGATGTCTGAGTGGAAGCCTGTGTTATGGAACTGGTGAAACGACCACCCTCCCAGAAAATCCCTGATCTTCTTTGACGATTCATAGAAAAAACTATCATCCGTTCCAAAATTAGACTGATTCTGCGGATCAATAGGGAAAATTCCGCTTTCCTTGCCCCAATTTAGGATTTCCCTCCCCACCGGTCCTGCCCGTTCTTCGGAGTAGAGCAGGCCTCTCTCCTGTTCGACAGAAAATTCGTCCGGCTGAATATAGGAAAGTGAGCACTCATAATTGTAGGTCCGCTGCTGATATTTCAACCTGACTTGGCTGCTCAATGTAGGGGTTTGAGAACTCCCCCCAAACAACTGGTCGTCCGCCCCACCATGGCGACGGACAAACTGATTAAGTCGACGATGACATAGCATCTGCTGCAACATCTCCAGAAACAAGAAGACGTTGGACTTTCCCGAACCGTTTGGGCCAATCAATACCGCTGCGTCTGGTATATTGGCGAGTTCCACATCAGCGAGCGACCGGAAGCCCTGCACTTTCACCGATTCTATCTTGTTTTCAAGAGCCATAGTGCTACATTCCTTGGCTTGCCACCAGCCCCGCCAGGTTGCGGGCAAACTCTTCCACCGTGGCGGCGGCTTTGCGGCGAATTATGGGCTGGCCCAGGGTGCCTAACGCTCCCATGAAGGCGGTGTCGGTGTTAATGGTCAGTTCGGTTTGCCCATCGTCGGTGGGGGCCAGGTGCAGGGTCATGGAGGTCTTGACCGAACCTCCGATGCGGCGGTCCGCGGCTTCCAGCAGGAACCGGGCCTCTCCCAGCTGCGGATCACTGGACACAACCCTTACCGTGCCGGCCAGGTTCACCCGCATGGGGCCGGCCTGGGCCCGCAAAGTGCCCTTGTAGCCGTCCTCGCCGTCGGCCTCCAGCTCCGTCAGGCCGGGGACGCAGGGAGCCACCCTGGGAAAGTCCATCACAAGTTCCCATGTGGTGGCCTGGTCCGCTGGCACCACACAGCGGTTCTCCAGCTTCATGCCGTTACACCAACCCCGCGTTGGCCATGGCCTGTCGGACGGCGCGGCGGGTGAAAACCTCGGCCATTTCCCGCTTGTACTCCGTGGAACCGCGGTGGTCTTCCAGCGGGTCCACGGCATCCAGGACTGTGGCTGCTGCCGCGCGTATGGTCTCGTCGGTCAGGGGCTGGTCGCGCAGGGCGTCCTCTGCGGCGGCGGCGCGGATGGGCGTCAGGCCCACCGACCCCAGAACAATGCGGATGTCGCCACAGTTACCGGCCTCATCCGTCGTAATCACGACGGCCACCGATACCGTCGCGTAATCGTCGGCAGTACGGGGCAGGAATTTCAGATAGGCTGCTCCCGATCCCTCAGGAGCAGGGGGGGCCACCAGGCCGGTGATAATCTCGCCCGGTCGAACATCGGTCTCAAAGTAGTCCACGAACAGGTCCTCCGCCCCCACGAGGCGCTCCTCGCCGCCGGCCGAGGACAATACCACTGATGCGCCCAGCGCTATGAGGGAAGGCGGCGGGTCCTGGTTGGGATCGCCGTGGGCCAGGCCGCCACCCACCGTGGCCATGTTGCGGATCCGGGGCGTGGCCACGTGGCGATAAGCTCCCGCAACCAGGGGAAGTCGCTGGGTTACCAGGGGATGGGTCTCCACCTGGCGCTGGGTGCAGAGCGCCCCGATACGGACCGCGCCGTCCCCCGTTTCCTCAATGGAGCCCAGGCCGGGGATGCGCCTCAACCCTATGACGTGACCTGGCTGGGAGAAGCGCTGCTTCATTTGCAGCACCAAAGCGGTTCCGCCGGACATCAGCCGAGCGTCATCGCCGTAGTCAGCCAGCAGGGCAAAGGCATGGTCCAGGTCGTTTGCCTGGTGAAATTCGAAGTCGATCATCGGCTGCCTTGCCCCTCCCCATTTGAGGTGGCGGGACTCATGGCGGCCACCACTGACTCCAGGATCTTGTAGTACCCGGTGCAGCGGCACAGGTTGCCCATCATCCAGTCACGAATCTCTTCCTCGGTGGGTTCGGCGTTTTCGTCCAGCAGCGCCTTGGCGGCCATTACCTGGCCGGGGGTGCAGATGCCGCACTGGAAGCCGCCGTAGTCAATGAACGCCTGCTGGACGGGATGGAGCCTGCCGTCCTGGGCCAGCCCTTCAATGGTGGTGATTTCCGAGCCTGCCACGGCGGCAGCCAGGGTTATGCAGGAAGCCACCATTTCGCCGTCCACCAGGACGGTGCAGGCGCCGCAGACACCTACGCTGCAGCCTTCCTTGGTGCCGGTCAGACCCAGGTCGTAGCGGATCAAGTCCACCAGCAGGCGGCGGGCCGGGGCTTCAACCGCCCGGTCCTCGCCATTCACTTTAAGGTTTATGCGTTGGGGCATAGCTTGTTTTCCTTCGGTCAATTTCCTTTGGGAGATCGGATAACGCTCGACAATCCCCGGGGATTGCGCTGCCCATACTATAGCACGGCCCCAGGAGCAGGGAAATTTACGGGAATTATATACCTGTGTACCCAAAACGCTTGACTTCCTTGTCTGAGTTGGGTA
>JAPPJA010000365.1 GCA_028874675.1 Chloroflexota bacterium | reverse complement strand
CAGTCTCATACAAGATTGCCCTGTGACACCCGCCCCTTCCCCTTCCGGATAGCGCGCCCCTACCATTGAATGAACAGTCCGGCCCAAACCTGAACTGGCTGAAACCCGGGAAGACCTTGCCATGCGCGGCCCAGCAGCGCCATTTAAGCCCGAAGACCTTCAGGATGCCGCTCCAGGCGACCTCAAATTCAGGCTTTTTCGGGGTGTCGGAAGGATGTGTCCAGACACAAAATGAGGTCAAATTGCGGGAAAAATCAATTTTTCTTCCGTCTTGCTCCCGCATTCACGCCAGGTGAGGCGGTTACCCTGCGATGCGGCGGTCATTTCACTTTTTAGGGGTTGGCCCCTGTGCTATAATCTCAACGCTTTCGGGCGGGGGCTGGCGGTGCGGCGAAAGCCCAGGGACGGGGACGAAGGGTGGTAGCCTTTGCTCCGGGTATTTGTTCCGGCAGACTACGGGATGTGCCAACTGTTTCACCCACCAGGACAGTCGATGCCGGTTAATATCAGGTAGGGGGTAAGGCTGCCGCTACCCGGTTCGGGCAGCCCACGAGTATGAACTTCACCAACAGCCCGTTAGTGGACACCGACGACCTGCGAATTTTCAGCGGGAATTCCCACCCCATCCTGGCTAAGAACGTCTGCAGCTACCTGGGAATGCCCGTGGGCCAGGCCGAGGTGTTCAAGTTCGCCAACGACAATTCCTTCGTCCGCATTATGGAGAACATCCGCCAGCGGGATGTATTCATAATCCAGCCCACGGGCGCGCCGGTCAACGACAATCTGATGGAACTGCTCATCATGATTGACGCCTGCAAACGGGCCTCGGCCGGCCGCATTACCGCCGTCATCCCCTACTACGGCTACGGCCGCACCGACAAGAAAGACCAGCCCCGGGTACCAATTACCGCCCGCCTGGTGGCCGACCTGCTGACCACCGCAGGGGCCGACCGCCTGCTGACCGTGGACCTGCATGCCGGCCAGATCCAGGGCTTCTTCAACATTCCCGTGGACGAACTTACCGCCATGACCATCCTGGCTGACTACTTCAAGGCCAGGGAGATCGACGACCTGGTGGTGGTGGCGGTGGACATAGGCATATCCAAGCGGGCTCGGGACGTGGCCGAATACCTGGACTGCCCCCTGGCCATCATTGAGAAGCGCCGAATCGACAACGCTGACCACTCCGAAACCCTGAACGTCATCGGCGACGTGGAGGGCAAGGTGGCCCTGACCTTTGACGACGAGATCCTGACGGGGGGCACCACCATAAACGCCGGCGAGGCCCTGATGGAGTGCGGCGTTACCCAGGTTTACGCCTGCGCCACCCATCCCGTCTTTGCCAGCCGCGCCTACGACGCCATCGACCGGAGCGACTACGAAGAGGTGGTGGTGACGGATACCCTGCCCCTGAACCCGGAAAAGAAACAGGACAAGGTCAAGGTCTTGTCGGTGGCATCCCTGCTGGGAGAGGCCATCAGCAGAATTCACGTGGGGCAGTCGGTGGGTGAACTGTTCAGCACCCGCAGCTACCCGGAGTTTCCCAACCGCCCAGCCTAGGAGCGGAGCTCTCGCCAGGCAGGTTCACATCCGGAGTAAAGAGCAGACGAGTTCCCATAGGCTCACAGCAGTTCCCTGAACTCGCTCACCGTCAGTCCCGCCCTGACAATTATCCCGTCCATGGTGAATGCGTTAATCGGGTTATTGCGGGGAATGACCAGGTCTGTCTCGCCGTTGGTCATGATAATGTGGCCGCTTTGCCGTACTACCTTGAACCCGATCTTTGAGAATGCCGCTACTGCTCTTTGGTAGCTGACGCCTGGACATCGAGGCATTTACGCGCTGACCTGGACTTCCCGCAGTTCCACCTGGAATCCTTCGTCCAGGCCTTCCTGCAATAACCGCGCCTTCCTGGCGACTGCTTCCTCCGAGAGGTAGTCCAGATACTCGGATATGGCCTGGGTAATATTCTCCAGCGCCTCGTCTTGCGTGCTTCCTTGAGACCAGCAAGCCGGCAATTCGGGACAATGCACTGCGTAGCCTTCATCCGACTTGATGAGGATTACCTGGTAGCGCATTTCCCGCCTCCTGGAGCCGAAGGTCCTGCATTGCAACGCCGCCTATACCAAGATAGTATAGGCCACCAAAGCCCCGTAAGAAAGATTAGTTGCTCCCCTGGCCTGTTCAAAGGTTTTGGTTCGGCGGTTCGCAAATTGGGATAGCAATACGTTCAAGACGAGAAGGAGTGTGACGCATGTACGACCTGCTGATTAAGGGCGGCACAGTAGTTGACCCGTCTCAGAACATCAACGGCCCCAACGACGTGGCAGTGGAGGACGGCAGGATTGCCCTTGTCGCCCCGGACATTCCCGCGAGCGAGGCCGCCAGGGTAATTGAGGTGAAGGGCAACCTGGTAACGCCCGGCCTCATTGACCTGCACACCCACATCTATGACGGGGTTAACGGCAACGGGGTGGAGGCCGACCTGGGCGGCGTCCGCGCGGGCGTCACCACCATGGTGGACGCGGGCAGTTCGGGATGCGACACCTACGGCGGATTCCCCAGGCACATCATCCCCAACAATGCAACGGAGATTATCCCCTTCCTGCACATCTGCCGCACGGGGCTGGCCACCACGCCGGACATCTTCAGTCCCGCCAGCATTGACCTGGACCGGACCATTCAGGTGGTGGAGGAGAACCGGGACACTATCTTTGGCATCAAGGCGCGCATGGTGTCTCCGGCCCTGGAGATTATGGGCATGGAGATGCCCCGCATGGCCAAGCGGGCGGCGGTGGAGGCCGGCGTCAAGCTTATGGTCCACATCGGCGACACGGAGAAGCGCTACGACGAAAAGGTAATCCACCAGCTGCTGCCCATCCTGGAAGAGGGGGACATTGTAACCCACCTCTTCACCGCCAACCCGGGCGGGGTGATTGACTCCCAGGGCAAGCTCGTTCCGGAAGCCCAGGAAGCTCAGGAGCGGGGCGTGTGGCTGGATACGGCCCACGGCCGCATGAACTTCAGCTTCGATGTGGGCCAGCGCGTGCTGGACCAGGGGTTGATGCCCCACTGCATCAGCACCGACCTGACCCTGCCCGGCCGCCAGTTAACCGTCCACAGCATGACGGAGATGATGACCCGCTTCCTGGCCATGGAGTTCACCCTGGAGCAGGTGGTGGAGATGTGCACCATCAACCCGGCCAGGGCGCTGGGCCAGGAAGACCGCATCGGGTCGCTGGCCGTGGGCCACCAGGCGGACATATCGGTGCTGGACATGACGGAAGGGGACTGGGTGGTCTATGACGTGGTAGGCGGCGCCCGCCGGACGGAGAAGGCAGTGGTGCCGGTGCTGACGGTCAAGCGGGGCGAAGTGTACGAGGCAGGCTGGGGCCCCCGCCCCTGGGGCTGGGAACCGGACAGCGTGTAACTTAAGGACCTGCTTGTATCAGGTCCGAACTAAAATATTGCCAGTGGGACGAGAAATGAAGTAGACCCTAAGCGACCGTTTCCTAAAATTAGTCCTCTCCCGCGAGTCCATGACCACGATAGATGGTACGTCCAGGCTGGACAGCGCTATGTATCGGCAAAGCGATTTCGCGTACCACGAGCAAGACAGTAAGGGCGTAATCAAAGAAATCAAACACGATGCTATCCATAGCTTTAAGTTAGTAGGCAGAGACACTTTTCCTGATGGATTTCCAAAGCATCTGGAAATAGTTATAAGGCCTCTGAAGGTTGAATAGTTGGGAAATGGGACCGCCATCAATGAGAAGTTCAATGATGGCGGTTCAATAAGAGAGACTTGAACAGGATTTACTCTATACTTGACCGTATACAGGAAATGAAGTTGTCCAGTTCTTCAGTACTACGGAAATAGCAACGATACCCGGTCCAGTTGGCCCTTTCTTCTTCGGTTGTCCCCCTCCAGTCTTTCGCGTCCATATTTGACCGTTCTTCAGGAAGTATGGTATCCAGTTGTTCGCTGCTGAGATCGAAGAAATTCATTAGGCGACTACCGTTCATGCGGAGCATTAGACCTTGATCCGAGCCACTTTCCCCAAGTTCAATCACGAAGATCGCCGACGATTTACCTTCGTCCTTAACGCTAAAGCCCCGGCTAGTGTTGCCAAAACTGGCATTCGTCATAATGCCGGATGAACCAGCTAACAGATGGTTATATAACTCTCCAACCCCCTGCTCGTCTGCCAGGGCTACCATTTGAGCGGAATTGGGTAATTGACGCTTCTTGGAATGCAAGTTGGCCCTGACCTCTGCAACAGCAGGTTCAACCAGAAAGACCTGAGCCAGAAATTCCCTTTCGGAGTTGTCCCTAAAATGTTGCACTGTTGCAACGTTAATCGGAACGTTCATTTCCGAAAGGTACTGGACAATCCTCTCGGTACTCTCATCCAAAGATTCAGCTACGATTAGCACGCGATGGGTCGAGTTAAGCTCATCGGGTAAATCAGTCTTAAATCTTGATACGAAAGCATTTTCCAGTGACCCCTCACTGCCGAAATATCCGTCAGCGCGTTTGCTGATATCCTGAAATGATAGATCTTTAACCCATGAAGCATATTCCAGTGCTTGGGCGGTGACTTCCCGGGCAGTCTTGTTCTTCTTGAGTTCGATGACTACAGTGTTACCATTGCTGTCCAGGCAAAGCAAGTCCATGAACTTACCGAAGTCAGTTCGAACTTGTCGCCCAATTACTAGCAAACCCGGGTCAAGCATCGAAATATCACTTGCCAGCCAGTCTTCCAAGCTCTCCTCCAGCTTGATTCTGCTGGCTGGTACTTCGACAGGTGTCTTGCTGTTAGTCACTTCCCACATTCGGATCCTTTGAGTCATTTGGTCCTCCTAACTACGATTACTCCTTGTGGCCCCAACCATCCTCTTCACCTTCCTGCCCCACTGCCTTATTTTTGCTACCGGCCGGAACCTGGCCTGCATGTTGTGGGCTACCAGGGGGGCTACCTGCTGGTTGCCGGCAACCAGGGGGGCTACCCACTGGCGCAGTTCCTTCAGCGTAGGCGGGGTTTGCTCCCAGCTGGGTACCAGCGAGTCCATGGGGCGCCACCGCTTCTCCCCTTTCAGCCTGGTCATCACCGTGCCGCCGGCTTCCTGGACCGCTATGACGCCGGCCAGCATGTCCCACATCCGGGGGGCCCCGATGATGGCGTACTGCAGTACCCCGCAGGCGGTCATGGCCAGTTCGTAGGCGATGCTGCCGGTGGTGCGCAGCTCGCCGGGGTTGCGGCCCACGGGCTTCCCAAACTTGGTGGTCTGGACGAAGAAGCCGGGCAGGCCAATAAGGCGGTTGCCCACGGGCTTCTCCGAGGCGTAAACGGATACGGGCTCGTCGATCCCGCCTTCGGAAAGGGTGAACCTGGAGCCCCCGCCCTGCCGGCAATGCAGGACAAATGCGCCGCCGGGTGAGGGCCAGGGAATGAACAGGGCGCCGGCTACCGGGCGTCCCCGGTGAAGAATTCCTATGGAAGAGGCATACACCGGCAGGCCGTTGAGAAAGTTGGTGGTGCCGTCCAGGGGGTCCAGCACCCACAGAAAGTCGGGGGCAGGGCCGGCGGGGTCGGTCTCGTCGGAACCCTCTTCTCCGAGGATGCCGTGGGCCGGGAAGAGACGGCTGATCTCGTTGACCAGGTATTCCTGGGTGGCCTTGTCGGCGGAGGTAACGGGGTCCAGCTGGTTCTTGTCCTTGTACTCGATGGACAGCTGCTTTCCGAATTGCTCAGAGAGAATCTTTCCCGCTCCCCAGGCCAGGGTAACGGCGGCAGCCTCAATTTCCTGCAACTGATCCTGGAAGGTCTGCGTATCTGCAATCATGGGAACTCCCTAAACTGCCGCCGGTGAACCTGTTTGGTACAGTAGCTATTGGCCCGACCAGGCGCTGCCGCCAGTTATCAAGCCATTAGCGCAAATTCGTGCCCATTCGTGGATTAGAGAACTACCGGTACATAGGTTTGAAGAAGCTGTGCAGGAAGTTGCGCTGGTGGGCCCAGGAATGGGTCCGCTTCACCACCGCCGGGGGAATGGCTTGGCCCTGGCGCTGGGTGATGCGCATGGTCTCGTACCCGTTGAGTTCCGGCGGAGCGTCCGCCGTGAAAATTACCTCACAACCCTCGGACTCGATGAACATCTTCAGGGACTCGTAACCGGTTACCTTCTTGTTGGGCGTCTGATAGACGTACAACTCGGTGCAACCATACAGGTCTTCCACGTGGTCGTTGCCGGTACCGCGTCCGCCGCCCTGGCGCAGCTGCTGGCGGGTGAAACCATGTCCGCTAAGGTTCATGCTCATGAGCCAACCCCGCTAAATCAGTTAGAAGTCTTCCGTCGGCAGTCAAGAGTTGGGATTGCTGCCGGAAAAGTCCGCCCATTGTGACTCCCAGCTCCTGGCTTGCAATTTTAAGCCCTGACGCTAGGGATAGATAGCCCAGCCTACCCGGTCGGTGTCGGCGCGGTAGAAGTGGCCGTCGGTTGAGGTTACGTACAGGGTGGACAGGCCGGGTCCGCCGAAACAGACGTTGGTAGGCCGGTTGCAGGCGATGGGATGGGTCTCCAGCACCCGTCCGGTTGGGGAAAAGATATAGATCATGGGACCGGGGCCGCCCAGTTCCCAGCCGGCGGTGGCCACTATGTTGCCGTCGGCGTCCAGGCACATTCCGTCAATGCCCCGGTGGACCGCATTGGAATCCCGGCCGTAGGAGTGGAGGGTGCGATAGGAGCCCAGGCTGCCATCGTCGTTGATGGGATAGGCCCGCAGTTCCCGGTTTATGTCGATCCGGTCGCTGTTGCTTTCGGCCACGTAGAGGGTCCGCTGGTCGGGGGACACCAGGATGCCGTTGGGCATGGTGGTATCGAAGGTAACCCGCGTGGTGGTGTAGCTTCCATCGGGCTGGGGGTCGGCCCGAAGCACCGAGCGGTTATCCAGTTCCTCAACCTCGCTGGGGTCTATGTTGCCGGCGTTCCAGGGGTTGGTGAACCAGATGCGCCCGCTGCGGTCGATGGCCAGGTCGTTGGGAGTGTTGAGCTTCTGCCCATCCACGCGGTCGGACACCGCCACATTGGCGTTGTCATCAAAACGGACAATGGCCCGGCCACCGGAGCAGCAACCGAAAAGATTTCCCCGGGCATCGAAGGCAAGACCGTTGGTATGGTTGGTGCCGGTCCGGGCCTCGGTAATGGCGCCGGAATCGGGGTCGTAGCGCATTATGCGGCTGGAGGGAATGTGGGTGAACAGGATTGCCTCACCATCCCATACGGGTCCCTCGCTGACGCCGCCGTAGGGTCGGGTGAGCAACTCGAAGTGGTATTGCCAAGCCATTCTGTCGTGCCTCCTTAACTGGCTGCCTTAACTGGCTGCCTTAACTGGCTGATGGATTAGCAGTTTAGCCACCAACGCGCGGGTATGTCCACCTGGATGGCGCGAGAGGAATGCGAGGGGGCGGTTAACGAACCGCTTCTGCAGGTCCCGCGGCCACCCTCCCGCGACGGTCTGCCAGGCAAGAGTATTGCTGACACGGCGGCTATTGATATTGCTTTTCCGGCGGGCAAAATTAACCGGACGTTTCAGGGGGGGCGGGCTGGTGGGGATTAGAGTATCCAAGGACACGGGCGAACAGAAACCATGTCGGCGGTAACGCGGGAAATTCTGGAAGCTTTGGCCCTGGCTGTTGTGGTGTTTATCCTCATCCAAGCCAGCGCCCAGAACTTTCGGGTAGAAGGCTCCAGCATGGCCCCTACCCTGGAAGGGCAGCAGTACCTGCTGGTCAACAAGCTGGTCTATTTCAAGTTCGACGTGGAGCGCTTCTCCCGGGTTATACCCATCTGGGACGTGGACAAGTCGGACGTCAGCCGCCCCTTCCGGCCGCCCAGGCTGGGAGAGATCATAGTGTTTCATTTTCCCGGAGAGCCGCGGCGGGACTTCGTGAAAAGAGTCATCGGCCTGCCGGGGGACAAGGTGGAGATCGTTGACGGCACGGTCCTGGTCAACGATGTGGTCCACCTGGAGCCCTACCTCAAATCTCCCTTCACCGACACTATGCCCGCGCGCCGGATGGGAGCGGGAGAGTACTTCGTCATGGGGGACAACCGGTCGCACAGCAACGACTCCCGCAATTGGGGAGGTGTGCCGGAGGAAAACGTGGTGGGGAAGGTATGGCTGATTTACTGGCCCTTCCCCGAGTTCGGCACTCCCCGCTAGGCTCGTTCCGACATAGGCGCGGGCGATACCTGCCTCCGGGGCAAAATTTATCCACGAAGGGAACCGTCAGGCGGAACTGATGCAGCCGGGGTCCCTGCGTGGATAGATTGCTTTGGCCAGTGTCTGAATAGTTCGAGCGTATCCCGCCTCAATGAAGACGGTCATAGATTCGGGCGGGAGAACAGTTTCAAGCCGCGCACTGCCATCTCCAGCCTGACCTTCTCCCATGATGGGGGAAGGGCCCTGCGGACCGAGACCGGCGCTACTCCTCGCCTTCCCTGGCAGGGCCGATGAGGATATCGTCTCCGTCCACGCGAACCTCAAAGGTGCGGAGAGGTTCCACCGCCGGCGGGGTGAGTACCTTGCCGGTCCTGACGTTGAAGATGGCGCCGTGGAGCGGGCACTGGACCTCCGCGCCGTCCAGGTCGCCCTCGGACAGGGAAGCGTAGGCGTGGGAGCAGATGTCGTCGCAGGCGTGGACCTCACCGTCCACGTTGACCAGGAGAATCTGGTCGTCGCCCACGTCCACTACCTTCATATCCCCGGGGGACACCTCGCTGACCGCGGCAACCTTAACGAAATCGTCGGGCATAACTCCTCCTTGCGTTGCGTAAAAAACGGCAACAATTACGCCCGGCTACCCGGCCGGGCCAAATGATTCGCGGGTGATTATATATTAGAGGGGGGCTGGGGGAAATGGGGGTTAATTGCCAGAGAGCAGGTTTCGATGAACGGGGCGATACAGGCCAACGATGACGTTCCAGCAACTTGCACGTTTTTGGAACTAGGGATTTAGCCTCCTCCCCCGATTCGACAAGAATGTTTCGATTGCTGACGTGATTGTTTCCACAGTCTCTTCGCGGTCTTGCAGGCTCGATGCCCATTCGCGGCCGGGGTGCAGAGTATCCCATTGTGACCGCCTCTGGTTCCGCCGGCCACTGCCTGGGTCGTGGTTGCCGAACCCGTCCACCAAGACATTCCAAAGCGGATGATTCTCAGCAACTAGAATCTGCTCGGTCAGGCCGATCCATACAGGATCAAGCACGAGCCACCGGCAACAAAAATCTGGCAGGTCCAAGTTGTCCGCTGCCGAGATTGAATCAGCGTGCTGCAACAGGCGCCGGTATAGAGTAGTTGTTGTCGTTGCGCCGCGGCCTTGGCCTTGTCTACGGCCTGGCGGGTCTGCCTTCCCAACGTAAATTGGTGAACCTTCAGCGATATCCGAATATAGTGGAAACATACCCCGGTAATGCAACGTGTACACTCCCGCCCCATTGAAGGAGTTTTCCGGTGGCAAAACCTCGGCGGGGTACTCCATCAAAGCCCTTGCAGCGCTGCGGCCCAGTTCATCCACGCTGAGCGGGTTGTAATTTCGCAAAGACTATCTTTCGCAACTGGCGCCGTTACGACATACTATCCAGAAGCAATGTCGTTTCCTGGCGTGGTGGGCGGTCTTCCATTTATTTGAGGTCATTGGGCCGGTTCGGACCTTGACGATAAGGTCGCAAACAGTAAATCCCGCTTCATCAGCCATTCGCATGAAGTCGCAATGACTCCACTTGGAGCGATGGCTGTTCACCATATCCGTAATCTTTGCCAAAAGCAGGCCATGGGGCCTAAGCACCCTTCTCGCTTGAGCCAGGAACGGAGGATAAAGATA